>JAYUEZ010000298.1:0-4940 GCA_043738965.1 Gammaproteobacteria bacterium | reverse complement strand
CACTTGCTCGACCGCAACGGTCCTGATTTTAGTTTGAAGCTGAGCAACGCTTTGCGGCGAAAACGCCTTGACCGTGATTTGACGGTACTTAGCGTGCTCCGGCGGATCGAGCTGCACCAACGACCGAAAAAGATTGTACGCCCCACCAGTGAATTCCTTGACCAAGGCCTCGCCCGCTTGCGTTATCAACGTGGCCGAGCGATCCGCGCTATGAAACAGCGCGTTCTGGCGACTGACTTCCAAAATGTCCGCATGCCGCGCGACCAACCAATGCGGATCAAAACCCGGTACCTGCGCTTGCGCGAGCCCGTAATCGCGCCGAACTTCACTTAGCACTTGATCGACGAGTCCGCGCACGGCAAAGCTCGCCGGATTAAATAAGGGCGCAACGAGTTCGGTTGGGATAATTTTCATCGTGCAAATCTCAGGAGTGCGTCATTCGAGACGGCCGTTGCTTATTCAACTGCCTGACGCATCAAATTACGCGCAATCACCAGGCGCTGGATCTGCGAGGTACCTTCATAGATCTGCAGCAGCTTGGCATCACGCATGAGCTTTTCGACAACGAATTCCTGGGTATAACCGTAGCCACCAAAAATCTGCACGGCATCCGTGGTCACGCGCATCGCCGCGTCACCGCCGAAGGCCTTGGCGCAGGCGCCGTGACTGCCGCGTAGGTTGCCGGTATCGACCGCATCGGCAGCGTGTAAGCACAGTAGCCGTGAGGCCAGGTAGGCAATCTCCATGTCCGCCAACATGGAAGAGACCATTTGATGATTGATGATGGGTTCGCCAAAGGTTCGCCGTTGCATGGCATACCGCACCGATTCATCGCGCGCGCGGCGAATAACCCCTGCGGCGCCGCCGGCGATCCACGGCCGCGATCGATCGAACGTGGCCATGGCAAGTTTAAACCCATGCTCGGGTCCGGCCACCAGGTTAGCCATGGGCACTTCCACGTCCTCGAACACCACATCCCCGGTGTGTGAGCAGCGCTGCCCGAGTTTGTGAATCAAACTTTCCCAGCGTACACCCGGCCAACCGGCCTCTACGACAAAGGTCGCGATTCCGCCGTGGCCTTTCGACCCTTGCTCGCGCGCGAACACGACATAGAAATCCGCCACATCGGCATTGGTGATCCAGCGTTTACGGCCATTGAGCACAAACTTGTCGCCGTGCTTGGTGAATTTAGTCGATAGGTTGGCAACGTCGGATCCGGCATCCGGCTCGGAGCAGGCAAAGGCCGCATAGCCGTGCGCCGCGGTCAATCGACCCAAGTATTCCTTGCGTGCGCCAACATTGTCCGCGAGCAGTAGGGGTAGCGCGGCCAAACTGTTGGCCGCGACCGAGGTGCCAATCCCTAAGCAACCATAATTAATTTCCTCCAGCACCAACACATGATCGTGACACGACAATCCGGCGCCACCGAGGTCTTCCGGAAATTCGAGATTCATTAGCCCTAATTCCCACAGCGCCCTCATGATGGTGTGCGGAAATTCCGCAGCTCGATCCAGCGCCTGATCGAGTCGCGGCGCGATGATTTGTTCACGCACGAAACGCCGTGCCGTATCGGTAATCATTTGTTGGTGTTCGGTAAGTTCTGGCATAGCGCTGATCCAAGATTGCGTACCGTGAGCGTAGCGCGAATGCGCCGTAGGCGGAATCCCAAGCGGGCCGCCTCCGAACGGATGTTTAGAGCTCATCTCAAAAATAATCATGGTCGCGCTGGGGTCCAGTTTTGTGCAGTTCAACGCGCGAAACTGGACCCAGCCCGGCGGGTTGCGCGCCGAAAGCCCGGTCGCCGTGTTGCGTGGCTCGGAAATAGAGCCCGCTATTCCCTTCGCCACGCGCCTTGCGACCGGGCTTTGGGTGCGCAACGCGGCCATGATTATTTTTGAGATGAGCTCTAAATCAGCCGGCCTTGCACGCAGATCACACTCGGATAGATCGCGAGCCAGATCCACCCAAAGCGATGCAGCCCCAACAGGCGGGTTCGGCTTCCCGCGGCACCGCGGCACCACGGCGGGCGCCACGTGCGCCAGCTCCAAACATGCGATACTCGACCGACCCGACGACACCGCGGCAAAGCCCAATGCATCGCCCTCAAGTAACCCATGTGTATAGCAACACGTTCATGGACAGCGCGCGCTGGAACCGGTGGGTGCCGCGCGACGGCGACATCATGGTCTGCACGCCCTACAAAGCGGGTACCACATGGACGCAGATGATCTGCGCCTTGTTGATTTTTCAATCGCCCGACTTGCCATTGCCGCTAGGCGAACTCTCGCCGTGGTTCGAATTACGCGCGTATGACTTCGAGGATTTGCTCGCGCGATATACCACACAGACTCATCGACGCTTTATCAAAACGCATACGCCGCTCGACGGCCTGCCGTATTACGACAACGTGACTTATCTCTATTGCGGCCGCGATCCTCGCGATATTTTTATCTCCATGCAGAATCACAAGAGCAATCAAAATGCGAAACGGGTGGTTGAGCTACTAACACAACGCGGCGAATCTCTGTCACCCCCGATTCCGCTGTCGGAAGACATCAACGAGCGCTTTCAACTATGGTTAACCAGGGGCTCTTTCGAGTGGGAAGAAGACGGCTTTCCTTTCTGGTCGGTGTTTCATCACGCCGATAGTTTCTGGGCGCATCGCGCGTTGCCGAATCTACATTTTCTCCACTACGCCGCTCTCACAGCTGACCTATCCGGTCAAATGCGACGCGTGGCTGCTCTACTTGGCATTGAAGTGGATCCGGCGCGATGGCCCATCCTAGTTAACGCCGCGAGCTTTAGCGAGATGAAACGCAACGCCGATCGTGTGGCGCCGGATACCGATCTCGGTGTGTGGCATAGCAACGCGCAATTTTTTAATCGCGGGACCAACGCGCAATGGCGTGAATTCTTGTCACCGGAAAGCCTCGCGTTGTATGAAAGCGTCAAACGTAAGCGAGTTCTGCCTGAACTTGCTACGTGGTTGGAACGGGGCACAGAGGCAGAGACATGTCTGTGAGCATCTCGTGCTTCCGCACCTGAGGCTCGACGTTCACGTAGTGGTTGCCTGATGGAAGTCTGGACAAGGCGGCGATATTCTTGGGCTCAAATCTGAGCGGCATTCACACCTCGGCACACAGGAACCGGCCAATGCCAAAACCCACCGAATTTTTTATCGGCATCCTCGACTTCTTCGCTATTTTGTTGTCCGGCGCAATTCTCACCGCGATCCTCGCGCCACGGATGTTGGTACTACCGTGCTTCGCGCGGTACTACGAGCGGCGATTGAAGAGCACAACTCAAGCCTATATCCACTTTTAACGCTGCATCGCTTGGGTGATTTAAGCCGACGTATAGTGGAAGAGTGTCGATAAATTTATGAAAAAGCCGACCGCGCGTACGGTTCCCGCACTACTTGCCGAAATGGTAGCCCGCGCACCGGGTGCGCCGTTTCTGGTTGGCGAGAATGCGCGTTTGAGTTACGCCGAATTCGCTGACGCGGTGACGTTGGCGGCACGCGCGCTGAGCGCGCTGGGTATTGGGGTGCGCGATCGCGTTGGTATTCTGATGGGGAACCGACCGGAGTGGCTGATCATCGATTTTGCGGTGATGAGTCTCGGTGCGATCACAGTCGGTCTGAACACCTGGGCAACTCCACACGAACTCGTCTATCAACTCGACCACGCGGGCGTGAAATTGCTGGTGATTGAACCGCGATTTCGGGCTACCGATTTGGCGGCGCTCGTGGGCGCCGCACGCGCACTGGGGCACGGACTGCCGACGCTCAAGACGGTGGTTTGGGTGGGCGATGAAGCGCCATCGGGAATGCTGTCTTATCAGGATTTACTGGCGCAGGCCGTGTCAGTGCCGGCGTTGGTGGTGAGCACCGCCAGCGCGGAGATCACTGCGCACGACGTGGCCTGTCTGCTCTACACCTCGGGCTCGACCGCGCTGCCCAAGGGCGTGCCGCTGCTCCATGGGGGGCTAATCGACAACATGTGGGAAATCGGCGAGCGACAGCAACTGGTGGCGGACGACCGGTTGTGGTTGGCCGTGTCGCTATTTTGGTCGCTGGCCTGCGTGAACGCGATTTTTGCTGTTACAACACACGGCGCGAGCATCGTCCTGCAACATTCCTTCGACGCCAGCGAGGCGCTGCGTCTCATCGAGGCTGAACGCTGCACGGTATTCTACGGCACTCCCAACATGGCGCTTGCGATGTGGGAGCACCCCGATCGCGTGAGACGCGATCTGTGCACGCTACGCACTGGCGTCACCATTGGTACGCCGGCGCAGGTGCAACGTGTCGCCGCGCTCGGTGCGCATGCCATCTGTAATGTGTACGGTCTCACCGAAGCCTATGGTAATTCGGCGGTGACTGCCGCCTCCGATCCGTTCGCCCGTCGCGCACAGACCGTTGGCCGCGCGTTGCCCGGCGTCGAAATCATCATCCTCGACCGTACGGATGGCAGACCACTGCCGGCGGGTGAAGTCGGCGAGATTGCCTTGCGGGGCAATGTCGCGCCCGGCTACTGGGATGATCCCGTTCGCACCGCCGAGGTCTTCACGCCAGAGGGATTCTTTCGCACCGGGGATCTCGGATTGCTCGATGACGACGGTTACCTGTATTACCGAGGACGCCTGAAAGAGATGGTGAAGACCGGCGGCATCAACGTCGCACCGGCCGAAGTGGAAGAAATACTGGCCGCACATCCGGCCGTTGAACTCGCCTTTGTGACTGGGGTTCCCGATGCGCGTTTGGATGAAGCGCTGGCCGCCGTGATTGTTCTACGGAGCGGCACGAGCACGACCGCGGAAGAATTGGCATTACATTGCCGAGCGACGTTGGCGGCGTACAAGACGCCACGTCGATTCCGTTTCGTGCAGGCAACCGAGCTGCCGCTGACGACAACCGGCAAGCTGCAGCGCAATCGTCT
>JAYUEZ010000297.1:0-1855 GCA_043738965.1 Gammaproteobacteria bacterium | reverse complement strand
GCGGAAGAGGGTCTGAAGCTGAAAGTGTTGGAGAAGGATCAGACCATTTCGGCCATGCAGCAGACCATCGAGGAATTGCGCCGGCGCTCCGAGCAAGGGTCGCAACAGCTGCAAGGCGAGGTACAGGAGCTCGAGTTGGAAAATCTGCTGAGATCAAAGTTTCCGTTTGATCTTATCGAGCCGGTCGCGAAAGGTGAATTTGGCGGCGACGTGCTGCATCGCGTGATGAGCCCTACGGGACAACCGTGCGGCGTCATCCTTTGGGAATCCAAACGAACCAAACATTGGAGCGATGGTTGGCTCGCCAAGTTGCGTGATGACCAGCGCGCCGCGAAAGCCGATCTCGCGCTTTTGGTCACCCAAGTCCTACCGAAGGGCGTTGAGACGTTTGAAGTGATCGAGGGGGTGTGGGTCACGAGCGCGCGGGCCGCGCTGCCGCTGGCTTCAGCGTTGCGGCATACCTTGGTGCAGGTGGCTGGCGCGCGCCAATTAGCGGAAGGACAGCAAACGAAAACCGAAATGGTTTATGGCTATCTTACTGGGCCGCGTTTTCGGCAGCGCGTGGAAGCGATTGTCGAAGCTTTCTCGTCGATGCAGGAAGATCTCGACCGTGAGCGCAAGGTAATCATGAAGCAATGGGCGAAGCGCGAAGAACAGATAGAGCGGGTCATGGGCGCGACGGTGGGCATGTATGGAGATCTGCAAGGGATCGCGGGTAAATCCCTGCAGGAAATCGCGGGCTTGGAGTTGCGCGCGCTGGAATTCGAGCCGGGCTCCACGGAGCAGTAGCGCACCTCGTACTTGACGTCGACCGTTCGCTTTCCGTAGTTTTCTGTTTTCTTAAGTCAGCATTTTTCGTCAACGCTGACTCGTTACCAACTGCCGAGGCTTAAAGTTCATGGGACGCATCTTCGAAACCCGCAAGCACGTCATGTTCGCCCGTTGGAATCGCATGGCGAAACAATTTACCCGCATCGGTAAAGACATCACCATCGCGGTGCGCGGTGGTGGGCCAGATCCCGCGCACAATCCGGCGCTGCGCCGCGTGATTCAGAACGCGCGCGCCGTCAACATGCCCAAAGACAAAGTTGACGCGGCGATCAAGCGTTCGGTCAGCAAGGACGCGACTAATTACGAAATTGTCATGTACGAAGGTTATGCGCCTCATGGCGTGGCGCTTCTCATTGAAACGGCCACCGATAATCCCACGCGCACCGTGGCGAGCGTGCGGCATATTTTCAGCAAGTACGGCGGCAACATCGGGATCTCGGGCAGCGTCGCCTTCATGTTTAAACGCATGGGGGTGTTTCGTTTGAATCCGAATGGGATCGATCAAGAGGATCTTGAGCTCTATCTAATGGATCACGGCTTGGATGAAATGGGCGAGGGCCGTGGCGAGAAGGACGAGCCGCAATTGGTGGTGCACTGTAATTTTCCTGATTTTGGTCAGGTGCAGAAGGCGCTCGAAGATCGCAACCTTGCCGTGCTCTCGGCTGAGCACGAATATATTTGCCTGACGCCGGTTGAATTGCCGGAAGACCAAGCCAAGGAAGTTCTGGAATTGATCGATAAACTTGAGCAGGACGATGACGTGCAGACGGTTTATCACACGCTCGCATAGGCGCCAGGCTTACTCACGCTGATCAATACACCACCGACAATAGGAGGCCTCGTGCATAAAGTAAAATTCGGAGTATTCATCCTGCCCGCCGACATTGCCGCCGCCAAAGCCGCGGCGCGTCGCGCGGAAAGCGACGGATTCTTTTCGGTCTCCGTCAACGATCATTTCTATTCACCGCTCGGCACGGCGCAATCACCACAACTGGAGTGCTTCACCGCGTTGACAGCGATGGCT
>JAYUEZ010000296.1:0-1859 GCA_043738965.1 Gammaproteobacteria bacterium | reverse complement strand
TCGCCCGTTACGCGCGTGAGCTCATTCCACTCGCCAACGCACGCACCGCGGCCACCCTTGCGGCTTATCGTGGCGGTACAGCGAACGCGAGCGAATTGTCGCGTGCACGCCGCGACGAGATCGATGTCCGCCTGCGCGCGCTGCAACTCGAAAGGGACACGGCGCGCTTGTGGGCACAACTCAACTTTTTATTCCCGGAGGAGTCGGCGCACCCCGGCGCGCCAGTCACCGTCAGCGAGGATTCGAAATGAGGATCAAGACAGCGTTGATCGCCGTGGTGATCGCTTTAGTCGGCGCGAGCGGCTACGGCTTCTATGAGTTCGGGCTGTGGCACGGCATGCAAATGGCGGCGAACAGCGCGAGCAATCAAGCCGTGTCGGACCCGCCGGTCACGAGCGCGAAGCAACCCTTGTATTGGTACGACCCGATGTACCCCCAGCAGAAATTCGATAAGCCCGGCAAGTCGCCCTTCATGGATATGCAATTGGTCGCGAGGTATCCCGAAGCCGATGCCGATCAGGGGAAAGTCAGCATCAGTCCACGAGTCGCACAGAACCTCGGTGTGCGTACCACCAAGGTCACGCGTGGCGTGTTGCACGCGACAGTCGAGGCCGTCGGCAGCGTGGCGTATAACGAGCGCGATGTCGCGGTCGTGCAGGCGCGCAGCAATGGCTACCTGGAGAAGCTTTACGTGCGCGCCCCGCTCGACGCGGTCACGCAGGGTCAGGCTCTCGCCGCACTCTACATGCCGGCATGGGTCGCGGCGCAAGAAGATTACTTGTCGGCCAAGCGCCTCATCGCGCAAACCCCAACGCTCGGTCTGGGTGCGCTAGTCGATGGCGCGCGGCAACGACTGCGTCTTGCGGGCATGAGCGAGGCTCAAATCAAACTGGTCGACGTGAGCGGACAGGTGCAAGCGCGATTCGCCCTCAGTGCACCCTTGACCGGTGTGGTGACGGCGCTCGACGCGCGCGAGGGCATGACCGTGATGAGTGGGGCGCCGTTGTTCCGCATCAATGGACTATCCACCGTGTGGGTAAACGCCGAAGTCCCGGAAGTGCAAGCCGAATGGGCTACCGCTGGCAACGCGATCGAGGCCCGCGCCGCGGCGTATCCCGGCCAGATCTTCACCGGCAAGGTCAGCGCGTTGTTGCCGGAGGTTAATCTCGCGACTCGAACCCTCAAGGCCCGCATCGAACTCGCCAACCCGCAGGCGCGCTTGAAGCCCGGCATGTTCGTCACGGTGAATTTTGCGCCGACACATGAAGCAGAAGGGTTGCTCGTGCCGACCGAAGCGATTATTCAAACGGGTACCCGCACGGTCGTGATCGTCGCGGACGGCGGTAAATTCGCGCCGGTCGCTGTTGAACTGGGTCGCGAATCGAACGGCCAGTCCGAAATCCGCAAAGGCCTCGTGGCCGATCAGCAGGTGGTCGTGTCTGGCCAGTTCTTGATCGACTCCGAAGCGAGTCTAAAAGGAACGGTCACCCGGATGAGCGAGATGCCGTCCACCGCCGAGACCATGAATAACAGCAAAGACGGCGTGGAGGAATCGCAGCCATGATTGTGTGCCTCATTCGCTGGTCGATTGCAAACCGCTTTCTAGTGTTACTGGCCACGCTGATGCTCGCGGCCTGGGGTGTGTGGTCGCTCGCCAAGATCCCGCTCGACGCGATCCCGGATCTCTCCGATGTGCAAGTGATCATCCGCACCACCTACCCGGGCCAGGCGCCGCAGATTGTCGAGAATCAGGTGACCTATCCGCTCACCACGGCGATGTTGTCCGTGCCCGGCGCCAAGACCGTCCGCGGTTTTTCATTCTTCGGCGACTCGTATGTCTATGTGATCTTCGAGGACGG
>JAYUEZ010000295.1:0-13194 GCA_043738965.1 Gammaproteobacteria bacterium | reverse complement strand
GGATATTTTCCAACTCGCGCACGCGGGCCACGGTGTCGCCGACGCGGCGCGCTTCGAAGTAGGCGACCGGCAGGCGCAGCAGATGCCGAAATAAATCGGCGCCCAGGCGCACATCGATGCGGTTGGTAGTGTGGGCGAGGACGTAGGTGCGCAAGAGGCCTAAGACGACTTCGAAGACGGAGACCACTAATAAGCCGACGCAGAGGACATCCAAGGTGGAAAGACCACGATGCACCAGCACTTTGTCGATGACGACTTGGAAGAAAATGGGCGAGGCGAGCGCGAAGAGTTGGAGCGCGAAGGACGCGAGGAGGACTTCGCTTAGCAGGCGGCGGTATTTGAGGATGGCGGGGATGAACCAAGAAAAGTTGAAGGTGCGCCAAGTAGCCACGAACCGCGCACGCGGCACGGCCAACACCATCTCACCTGTCCACTGCTGTGCGAATTCAGCTTTGAGCATGAGTTGGGGCGCGTGCATCCGGGGATCTTTTACCAGTACTTTGTCATCCCGCACGGCGGCGAGCAACAACCACTCGCCGCTCGCCATGCGCACCAAGGCGGGCAGCGGAGTGTGTGCGAGGCGCGCGGGGCTACTCTGGATTGCGCGCGCTTTGAGACCCAACCAGCGCGCCGAGCGTGCCAGCGCAAGGGCTGTGAACGGGGCCTCGGGTCGGCCGAATTCGTGTTGGATCGCACTCGCGTTCGCAGGCAAGCCGTGCAGGCGCGCGAGTAGCACGAGGGAATGAAAACCGGTATCGAGCGGCGCATCCATGCGCGAGATCCGAATAATGAGAAGCCAACGCCGAGTATGTGCGTGCGCTCTGCGGTGTGATCACGGCCGGATCGCGCGTGGACCGTGATAGGAGGGATTCCCGTTCGCGTTTAAGTTAAGTAGCAGCGCCGCTCTCCCCCTCACCCTAGCCCTCTCGCAAGAGGAGAGGGAATGAAGAATTTTAGAATTTTATTTTGCCGGCCAGCTTAAGGACTGGCCAAAGGCATCACTGTAAGCCTTGGCAAATTCCGCGCGCGTGAAGCGATGATTTTGCGTGCCGGCATGCGCGATTTTGATCGCGCCTAGCAGCGACGCCATGCGGCCAGTCACTTCCCACTCGAATTTATTCATCAAGCCGTAGAGCAAACCGGCGCGGTAAGCGTCGCCGCAACCCGTTGGATCAACAATCTGACGCGGTTTGGCGGCGGGAATGTCGAGGCGTTTGCCTTGGGTGTAGATCCAAGAGCCATCGCCGGCGCGGGTCACGATTAGCGCATCCACTTTTTTCGCGATTTCCTCATTCGACCAACCGGTACGCTCCTGCATCAGCTGTGATTCATAGTCATTCACGGTGACCCAGGTTGCTTGATCAATGAAACATTTGAGATCGTTGCCGTCGAACATCGGCATGCCTTGGCCGGGATCGAAAATAAACGGAATGTTGGCGGCCGCGAATTGCGCGGCGTGATCGATCATGCCTTGCCGGCCATCTGGCGCGATGATGCCGATAGTGATACCGCTCACATCGCTGACTTTATTGTCGGCCGAGCGTTCCATCGCGCCAGGATGAAACGCGGTGATTTGATTGTCCGCGAGATCGGTGGTGATAAACGCCTGCGCGGTGAGGGTGCCCGCGGCGGCTTTCACGTGGCGTGCGTTGATCCCACATTGCCGCATCCACTCCGCATACGGCGAAAAATCATCGCCCACCATGCCCATTGGAATGGGTTCACCGCCGATGAGCTTTAAGTTGTACGCAATATTCCCGGCGCAACCGCCGAACTCGCGTCGGAGCTTGGGTACCAGGAATGACACATTCAAAATATGAATTTTGTCCGGCAGGATGTGATTCTTGAAGTGATCCTGAAAGACCATGATGTTGTCATAAGCAAAAGAGCCGCAGATTAATGCCGACATTGAGTGTCCTTGAATGATGATCTTCAACGATGCTATTCGACGCCGCGCTTGCTGGTCAAACCGAGAGCAGTCAGGCACCATTCCCGCCGCATGTATTTCCTCGACATCCTTTTCAATAGCCACCTGTTGTTGGCCATGGCCGGTTACGGCGTGCTCGCGGCCCTCGAACCGTTTTTTTCCGCGTGGCTGGTGCGCGTGTTCGAAAATAACCCGCCGGCGTTGTGGAGTTGGGAGACACTCGGCGTGCCGTTGGTCCGCGCGGCGTTGGTCTTGGGCTTCGTCTATTTCAGTTATCCCGCGCTGTTTGGACTGCGCGCCGCGCCGGATCTCGCGACGCTCATGGCCGCGAACGAGGCCAAACCGAGTGTCATTCTCGGTCTCTTATATTTGCTGGCTTTGATAGCACCGGTGTTGCCGGTGTTTCATGCGCATCGCTATTTGATCCTGCCGCTGCAAGGGATGTTGGCGACTGGCTTTCTGTTTCGCTGGATGACGGGGTATTTATCGATGACCGCGGCTAGCCTGTGGCCAGGGATCGAGATCGCGTTGGCCGTGGTGTTAACGTCGTATCTTGCGCATCGCCTTGGCGCGCAAGTTGGCTATCGGCTCGGTGCGAGTCTTGATCATCAAACCAATCACCGCGGTTATGACGCGCTGCTGACGCATGTGATCACGCTCGAAGCGCAGCTGCCGATTATTGTTATTTACGCGGCAGGGCTGGGACGACAGATCGCGATTTAGAAAAGCTATGCAACATCCCGTTGTCGTACCGCTTGCGTGCCTAACAGCGGCGCCAAAAACTGACCGGTATAACTTTCTGGATGCCGCGCGATATCCTCCGGGGTGCCGGTGGCGATGATGCGGCCGCCACGATTACCGCCCTCGGGTCCGAGATCAATCACCCAATCGGCGGTCTTGATCACATCCAAATTGTGTTCAATGACGACGATGGTATTGCCGTGATCGCGCAGCCGATGCAGCACTTTCAATAATTGTTCGATGTCGTGGAAATGCAGGCCAGTCGTCGGCTCATCCAGAATATATAGGGTCTTACCGGTATCGCGCTTGGAAAGTTCGCGCGAGAGTTTCACGCGCTGTGCTTCGCCACCAGACAAGGTTGTCGCATTCTGCCCGAGCCGAATGTAGGAGAGTCCAACGTCCATCATCGTTTGCAGCTTCGGCGCGATGGTCGGCACCGCGGCGAAAAACGGGCTGGCCTCCTCGATGGTCATTTCCAGCACTTCGTTGACGTTTTTGCCCTTGTACAACACTTCCAGCGTTTCGCGGTTATAGCGCTTGCCCTTGCAAATATCGCAGGCCACATAGATATCGGGCAAAAAATGCATTTCAACTTTAATGACGCCGTCGCCTTGGCACGCTTCGCAACGGCCACCTTTGACATTGAAGCTGAACCGCCCAGGCTGGTAGCCGCGCGAGCGTGATTCCGGCACGGCCGCGAACAACTCGCGAATCGGCGTGAAAAGACCGGTATACGTGGCCGGATTCGAACGCGGCGTGCGCCCGATTGGGCTTTGATCGATGTCGACGACTTTGTCGAATTGTTCCAGGCCTTCGTGTCGTGCGTACGGCGCCGGCTCCAGGCTCGCGCCGTTCAATTCGCGTGCGGTGAGATGGTAAAGCGTGTCGTTGACCAGCGTTGATTTGCCCGATCCCGACACCCCGGTCACGCACACCATGAGGCCGCACGGGATTTCGAGATCCACCTCGCACAGATTATTGCCGCGCGCACCCAGCAGGCGAAACATGCGTTCAGGATCGGGCGCGTTCCGTCGTGGTGGGATCTCAATGCGTCGCCGGCCCGATAGATATTGTCCCGTTAGGGATTCGACGGAGTTCGCGATCGCCTGCGGTGTGCCCTGGGCGACCACTTGGCCACCGTGCACGCCAGCGCCGGGTCCCATGTCGACCACGTGATCGGCGGTTCGGATCGCGTCTTCATCGTGTTCGACCACGATCACGGTGTTGCCGATGTCGCGCAAATGAATGAGCGTATCCAGTAAGCGCGCATTGTCGCGTTGATGCAGGCCAATCGACGGTTCATCCAGGATATACATCACGCCGACCAGACCGGCGCCGATCTGACTCGCCAACCGAATGCGCTGCGCTTCGCCGCCGGACAGCGTTTCGGCGCTGCGATCAAGCGTCAAATAATCGAGCCCCACGTTGACCAGGAATTGCAGCCGCAGCTTTACTTCCTTGACGATTTTCGTGGCGATTTCGCCGCGCTTACCCGGCAGCGTGAGTTCGCCGAAAAATCGTTGCGCAACGCCAATCGGCATGCTGGAGATCGCGGGGATGGCGTGCTCCGCGATATACACATGGCGCGCGCCGCGATTGAGCCGGGTGCCCTCGCATTCGCCACAGGGCTTCGAGCCCAGGAAGCGCGCCAGATCTTCGCGGACCAAATTTGAATCGGTCTCGCGATAACGCCGCTCCATATTGTGAATGACGCCTTCGAACGGATGTTTGCGCGTGTAGCTACGTCCACCCGAGGTCAGATACGTAAAGGCGATATCTTCTTTGCCGCTGCCGTATAACACCGCTTGTTGCACGGCTGGCGGCAAATTCTCGTAGGGCGTGTCGGGATCGAATTTATAGTGCGCGGCGAGCGCGGTGATGAGTTGATAGTAATAAGCATTGCGGCGATCCCAGCCGTGGATGGCGCCCGCCGGTAAACTGACGGACGGTCTTTGCAGGATCCGCTCCGGATCAAAAAATTCGATGACGCCAAGCCCATCGCATTTCGCACACGCCCCGGTTGGGTTATTAAACGAAAACAGGCGCGGCTCAAGTTCGTTGATGCTGTAACCACAGCGCGGGCACGCGAATTTGGCGGAGAATAAAAGTTCCGCGTGCTGCGGCTGATCGATAAACTGGGCCTTGGCGACGCCTTCGCCGAGCTTTAGCGCGGTCTCGAAAGACTCGGCGAGCCGTTGCTTCAAGTCGCCGCCGACCTTGACCCGATCGACTACTACATCGATGTCGTGCTTCTTATTCAAGGCCAACGCGGGCGGATCGTCCAAGGTCACTACATTACCGTCGATCACGGCGCGCACAAACCCTTGCCGTGCCAATTGCTCGAGCACCTGCTGATGTTCACCCTTGCGGCCTTTGATGACGGGGGCCACGATCATGAGTCGCGTGTCAACTGGCAGCGCCAGCACCTGATCGACCATTTGTGAAACGGTTTGCGCTTCGAGGATTTCTTGATGATCCGGACAGCGCGGTTCACCGACGCGTGCATAGAGCAGGCGCAGGTAATCGTAGATTTCAGTGATGGTGCCAACGGTGGAGCGAGGATTGTGCGAGGTGGATTTCTGTTCGATGGAAATGGCCGGCGACAACCCCTCGATATGATCGATGTCCGGCTTTTCCATCATCGACAAAAATTGCCGCGCATAAGCCGACAACGATTCCACGTAGCGCCGCTGGCCCTCCGCGTAAATCGTGTCGAACGCGAGCGACGATTTGCCGGAACCGGACAACCCCGTGATCACGATTAATTTATCGCGCGGCAGATCGAGATCGATATTTTTTAGATTGTGCGTGCGTGCGCCGCGGAGAGAAATTGTGTCTATCACATGAGGTCCATAGCAATCGAGTTGTGACCTGTCCGACCCTCTGGCGGGCCGAAACGGCAAACGAGTACTATACGACCTTTCCGTCCACCCCGGCAGTTCTATCCTGACGTGTCTACCTCCACACGCATGTCCCCGCTTGAGTTGCAGACGGCGCTCGCGCTCGCGGCGGCATTTTTTTTGCGCATGCTTGGGCTCTTCATGGTGGTGCCGGTGCTCGCCTTATATGTGGATCATCTGGCGGGCGCGACCACATTTTTGGTCGGCCTCGCGCTTGGTTTGTATGGCCTAACGCAGGCCTTGTTCCAGATCCCCATGGGCCGCTGGTCCGATCGCATCGGACGTAAACCCGTGATCACGCTCGGTCTTACCATTTTCACGCTCGGCGGCTTGGTCGCCGCATCCGCCGCCCATATTCTCGCGGTGGTCGCCGGACGCGCGCTGCAAGGTGCTGGCGCGGTGTCGGGCGCGACCCTCGCACTCGCCGCCGATCTGACCCGTCCTGAGCATCGCACGACGACCATGGCGATTATCGGAGTGAGCATTGGCGTTGCGTTTTCACTCGCCTTCGTCATCGGTCCGATGATCGATGCGCAATTTGGTTTGCGCGGCGTTTTTGTTGGCGGCGCGCTGTGCGGACTCGGCGCGCTAGGATTAATCCTGTTCGCGGTGCCCGAAGCGCCCACACCACGGCCGCGCGAAACGGGTGCAATCTCGACGGCACCCGCGGCTGAATTAGGCACGCTCTACTTGGGCGTGCTGTGCCTGCATTTAGTGCTCGCCGCGAGTTTTGTTTCGATTCCCGTGGTCCTCGCGCACGATCTTGGCTTGCCTAAAGCCCAGCATTACACGATTTATATCCCCGTGATGCTGATCTCCATGCTCTGTGTCGGTCCGCTAATTGGCCGTTCGAGCCGGTTGAGTTTCGCGGCGCGCTTGTTTCCGACAGCTATCGGGTGCATTGGAATCGCCGAATTGCTGTTGTGGTGTACGCCACCCAACCGTTATGCCGTGGGCGCGGTGCTCACGCTGTTCTTTATTGGATTCAATTTCCTCGAGGCATCGCTGCCGAGTCGAATTTCGCGCGCGGCGCCGGCTAGCGGTACGGGCGGCGCGCTCGGCGCTTACTCCACGGGTCAATTCGTCGGCACCTTTATTGGTGGTGTCAGTGGTGGTGCGGTCGCTCAAGTATTCGGCACTCATGGCGTTTTTGCCGCGGCGAGCGCGCTGTCGCTGGCGTGGCTGCTGCTGACGTTACGGACGCCAATTTCGGACGCGGCCGCGGAGAATTCACTAAGCGCACACGGCTGAGGAGTAGCGCCGACGAGAGCCTCTACTTTAGAATCGGGCGCGCAGCATGGACGCTGCCAACCTTAACAAAACGGAGAACACTCATGGCTCGCGGACTTAACAAAGTAATGCTCATTGGCAACCTCGGCGCCGATCCGGAAGTGCGCTACACCACGGCGGGGAGCGCCATTGCTAACCTGCGCCTGGCCACGGCTGAGTCGTGGCGCGATAAAGAAACTGGCGATCAGCAAGAACGCACCGAATGGCATCGCGTGGTGTTCTTTGGACGCCTCGCGGAAATCGCTGGCGAGTACCTGAAGAAAGGCTCGCAGATCTACATCGAGGGTCGACTGCAAACGCGCAAATGGCAGGACCGCGATGGCAATGACCGCTATTCCACTGAAATCGTCGCCAACGAAATGCAGATGCTGGGCGGCCGCGGCGCTGGTGGTGGCAGCGGCGGTGGTGGCAGCAGTAACTTTGAACCGAGTGCTCCGCGCGAAGCCGGGGCGAGTAAGGCGCGCGATAGCGCGGACGCGCCGATGCCGGATTTCGACGACGATATTCCGTTTTAGATTCCCGAATCTCCATCCCCCCTCCCTCTCCCTCTCCCCTCGCGGGAGAGGGAGAACTGCTACGTCCGTTTGGCCGCCTCGGCGAGTCGCGGCCACAGTTCGCGTCGCACCTCATCGGGTAGCACATTTTCGAGATACTCGAGGGCCGTGCCGCTTAAGTTACGATCCTGACTGGCGACGGCATGCAGGGCCAACGACAACGCGTCGCGATCGAGGACGAGCCCGAGCAACGTAAACACATGTTCCAGGCTATAGTTGAGCGATGAGCCTGCGCCGTCCGCCACCGCCGTTAACTCAGTCGGTAGATCGAGTGCCGACGCTCGATCGCGCGCCATCCAAGTCGCCGGCTCGACACCGACTTCCCGCGCCACCGCCGCATGCACGCGCGCAGTATCAAGACGCATGTATGGATCGCGACCGCGCATGCGCGCCAGCGCGCGCGCGGCGCTATAGCGAACATTGAACTCATCATCCTCGACGCCATTCATTAACGCGGCCACGGCGTGCGGGTTATGCACGACTTCGAGCACGCTCGGCAGGCGTTGACGCGCGGCCAACGCCAAATCCGGATTGGTCAATGCATCGCTCAACGTGCCAATGATTTGCGGCGCGACCCAGCGCAGTTCCATGCGGACATCCTCGGCCAACCCATCCTGCGCCAGCAACGGCACCAGATAAGGCACCAGCCGCAGATCCATGAATCCGTCGTGCAAGCAGCGCCGCACCCGCGCCAGATCGCCCGACAGGAGTTCGATCGTCGCGGCTGCGAGCGCATCGGCGGCGGGGTCCGCCACCAACGGCGGGCTCGCGTCGCGGGGCGGCGAGCTCTGAGTAACGGGACGCGCATTGGTCCGGGTCTGTTTCATGTGTCGAATTCGTGCCATCAACAGCTCGCGCTCTGAGCCAACGGACACTTCGGCGAGCGTCAGTCGAGTCGTCGCGTCCACCACTTCTCCCACTTCAAGACTGATCGATCCGGCGCGCAAACTCGACGCTAGTTGTTCGATATAACCCCCGTGCAAGCGATAAACCACCAGCAATACGCCGGCGGCAAGCACCACTGCCAGCACAACGACCATGCGCACCGACATACTCGGCGCAAAAGCCAGCACGCCGAGCAGCAGTCCACTGCCCAGCACGTCACCCAAGCGATCCGACGCGACATCGATAATCGCCTTGGTCGGCCTTTTGGTCAGCGGCGGCAGCGGCGTATACAGCAATTCGAAGGCGGAGCGAAAGAAGGAATTGGCGAGCGCCATTTGCGCGGCGCGGATCCAGATCGCACCGCCCGAACCAGGACTGAGCGCGCCGATGGCGCCGCAAATCAATGTCACCGCGGGCATGATGGATAAAGTGGCGCCGATCCCAAACCGGCGCAGGAAGCGCGGCCCGAGCAACGATTGAACGACGAAGGTCAACACCCCAACTGTCGCGTAGAACTGGCCGAAAAACGCGACGAGATGTTCACCACGCGGGATCTGACTCGACGCTTGTGATTTAAACGCATAGTCGAGTAGCGCGGCGAGCATCGCGACCAACACCATCAACAACGCCATCCATTGCAGATAGCGCTGCGAGGCGAGTAATCGAAGTCCCGATCCGAACCCGACTTGGGTCGGCTGTGACGTCGATGGACGACGCGTTTCGCCAATCGCACGCACCGCCGCCGCGCAGGCCAGATGCAATAACGCTAGCAAGATTAACATCGCCCGTAGATCGATCGCGGTTGCGACCTCGCCAGCCACCAATCCACCCAGCACGCCGCCGAGGGTCGCCGCCGCGCCGACGCGGGCGATGGTCGATTTGGCGGTGTACGGATCGAAGCGTTCATTCACCACTGACCAAAACCCGCTGATCAACACCGCACCGAACATCGCCATTTGTAAATACAGCGCGACGGCAACCGCATGCGGATAGCGCGGTAACGCCGACCAATCGAGCGCAAACAAGACGGCGCTCGCCGTGAACGCGAGAGGCATCACCACCGACGGTCCAAATTGTGCCAACAGTCGCGCCATGCCGATCACCATCAACATCGATAACACGGCGGCGACCATCACCACCTTGGGCAGATCAGTGACGTCGAATTGCGAAAGAAAGAGCGCGTCGCGAGTGGCCTTGCCAGCGACTTGATGCGCGATGATCAAGAACGCCGCGCCGAGCGCCCACGCGGTTGGCGGCATACCCTGTCGCGGCATCATCCGTACGGGCATCGTCGAAACGTCAAGCGACGCTCAAGACCGCGCGATAGGCTTGCGCCAATCGGAACAAGGCAATCATCCACAGCGCACAAATGCCGGCCGTCACCCACGATAAATCGGCGGCACTGTTGGGCGTGGGGAAACCGACCGTGAAGAGCAGGATCAAGCCCGAGCCCAAGGCCTTGAACAGACGATACCCGAACATATCAATCCATGCTTTGGCTTGATAGGTCAGAATCGGATCCACTGGCACGTACAGCAACTCTTTTGAGGCGCGATTAATCGAGTACGACAAACCGCGATCGCCGATCTTCATCGCCGCCGCCATATTCAATGTGCTATGAAAATAAAACGCGATCGCGCCGAACGACAAAACCAAGGGCTGAATGATCAATCCCCCCATCGCGCCAAACGCACGATGAACAATTGGCGTCAACAACACGTTGACGCCGATCGAGACCAACCCCATCACGCTGAAGAACTCACTGATGTAGGCGGTCCGCTGATCGGTATTGGGAAATACTTTCTCGGCGATCGCTAAAAATTGGTACTCGACGATCGGTTGCACCATTTGCGAGAAACATAGGACCGCGGCGATGAGCAATAGGTAGCGATTGCTTAGCAGCGCCCGCCAATCGGCCGTGGCGCGACGGGGCGCGCCATGTTCATGCACTTCGGCATACAAGCCGGCACGCCACATCCCCACATTGAAGGCGAAAACAAGCAGCAGCATGGCCGCGCAGGAATACAGCAAGTCGGCGGTTTTAAGCGGCGTATACGTCACCAGCGCACTCGCCAACAGCCCGCCCACCGTGCCGCCAACTAAGCCACCAGTACCGACAAACCAAAAACTCTGGGTCCCTTGTTCAGCGCTGCTGATCGAATCGGTGAGGCTCCAGAATTGTTCGACCAACACCACACTGAAGATATCAACGAAGACGTAGAACACCGTCGCCGTGAAGAGACTTCGCGGCGTGAACACGACGCGAAAGAGCACCATGCACAACGCAAAGCCAAGTAGTGAAATCAACACAACCTTGACGCGTGTGTAGCGCTCAACCAACACGTGGTAGCCACTGATCAACACCATCAACGCCAACGCCGAGTAAACCCACGCGTACGGCAGCGCTTCGGCGCCACCGAACTCAATCAACAGAGAGCGCGAAGCGGCCTTCACTTGGTAGTACGCGAGGATGATAAAAAAGAAATTCGCGAACAGCGCGAGCGAGCGACCAAGGAGTGGCGAAGAGCGAGTTCCACTGTCGTTAGCCACGCGCAAATGGTTCATTGTTGAATGTTAAAAATTCTTGCTGCTGGTATTAGTCGAGTGATAGAGTCCGCCGACTTATGGGGGGATACCGTAGCATATTCGGGCCATTGCTGGTCCTGCTGTTCGCGTGCGGCGCGTTCGCGGACGATCTCGGCGAGCCGTCATCGCTGCGCGAAAGCTATGATCCCGACCTCACGTCCGCGATGAAGCGCGAGCTTAACCAGCTAGGTCTTGGTTCAGCGGTCGCCGCGGAAAAACTCTGCGTCGCGTTGGTAGATATTTCAGAGCTTGATTCGCCTCGTGTCGCCGAAGTGAACGGGGACCACATGATGTACGCGGCGAGTTTGCCGAAGATTGCGATCTTGTTGGGCGCCTTCGTCGAAATTGAACGCGGCCAGTTGACGCTCGACGACAAAGTCCGCGAATCGATGACGCGCATGATTCGATTCTCATCGAACACCGATGCCACCTACATGTTGAATCGCGTGGGCAAGACCCGCGTCAATCGTATTCTTCAATCCGATCGCTTTCGGCTCTACGATCCACTCGTTAACGGCGGGCTGTGGGTCGGCAAAGAATATGCGCAAGGGACGGCGTACCAATTGGATCCCTTGCATCATCTCGCGCATGGCGCGACCGCGATGCAAACCGCACGCTTTTACTACCTGCTCGAAACCGGTGAGCTGGTCAATCCCAAACTCACTCGCATCATGAAAGGCATGTTGGGCGATCCTGGAATTCATCACAAATTCGTGCGCGGTTTGGCCGATCGTCCTGGCGTGAAGCTCTATCGGAAGTCCGGTACTTGGCATGAGTGGCATGCGGACAGCGTGCTAGTTGAAGCTCAAGGTCACAAATATATTTTGGTGGGTCTTGCGCAAGATCCGCGCGGCGGTGAGTGGTTGACCGCACTCGCACCCAAAATGCATGACTTGATTGTGCCGACTCGACTGGTGGCGAATTCTAGTCGCTAAATGCAAAGCAGCGTAATCGTCGGCGTATTCAATTCGGGATCGCTGTGAAAGCCACGCACCAAGACCACGAATTCGCCGCTCCGCGCAAGATCTAAATTCAATACGGCACGCCGAGCGACTAGATTCGGGTTCTCTGCCCCGGCGGCATCATCCACATACGGGATCACACCCCACAACAAATTCAAGCGCCGGCACGTCGTCGCGAAACGCGATATCGCGACGATCGGCGCGTTGGGCCGCGCGGCGCTGATCGTCGTCGCCGTCATCCCCTGCATCGAGATCACCACCACCGCTTTGGCCTGTGTCTCGATGACCAACTGGGCCACTGAATTGGCAATCGCGTCCCCAAACGGCACCGCTTCGTTCACCGTGCCAATCCGTGGCAGACCAAACGGCAGTCGGTTCTGTACATAGTAGGCTTCGGTTTGATGGGCAATTCGCACCATCATGCCGACTGCGGCTTCGGGATGTGCGCCGACCGCGGTTTCGCCCGAGAGCATCACGGCGTCCGCGCCAGCTGCTACCGCGTGCGAGACATCAGTGACTTCGGCGCGCGTCGGTCGCGCGTTCGAAATCATTGATTCCAACATTTGGGTCGCGACGATCACCGGCTTATCATGAAGTCGTGCGTAATGGATCAATTGGCTTTGGGCAAGCGGCACCTGTTCTGGATTTAACTCAACCCCCAAGTCGCCGCGCGCGACCATGATGCCATCCGCGGCTTGGATGATTTCAATGCTATTCACCAGCGCTTCTGGTTTCTCAATCTTCGCGATCAACGCCGGTCGCGACGCCTGCATCGCGACCACCGCGCGCAAGGCATCGATGTCCGTGCGCGTCCGCACGAATGACAAAGCGATAAAATCCACTTCTTGCTTAAGCGCGAATTTCGCGTCTTCGATATCGCGTTCAGTCAGCGACGGCGCGGAAACTTTAACGCCGGGCAGATTGATCCCCTTGTGATTGCCGACCGGGCCACCGGCAATCACGCGACAACGAACTTCGCTGTCCTCCACGGCTTCAACGACTAATTCGGCGGCGCCATCATTGAGCAAGATACGGTCGCCGCGCTGAACATCCGACGCCAGCGCGCGATATTGCGACGGGATCAAGCAGGCGGTGCCCAAGACTTCACGGGTGGTCACGGTAACCACGGCGCCCGTGACGAGCGCGACCGAGTCACCGATGAATTTACCGGTTCTGATCTTCGGTCCACACAAATCCGCCAAGACGCCAATGGGTCTTCCAGAGATCGCGGCATAATCTCGAATCATGCCGATGGCGTCGGCGTGCTCGGCGGCGACGCCATGCGACATATTGAGCCGGAACACATCGACTCCCGCGTCGATGAGACCGCGAATCGCGATGGCATTGCG
>JAYUEZ010000294.1:0-4975 GCA_043738965.1 Gammaproteobacteria bacterium | reverse complement strand
CGAAGGGCCCTCGTCACTGCGCGAAGCGGGTAGTGACGAGGGCGGCCGCGCCAATAACCACGCGGCTTTGCCTTCGATTTTCGCCGTGACGCGCACGTGATGCGTTGCTAAGGTACCGCCCACGTCAGGATTTAACCGTGACGACTGCGGATCAGTCGTAAGAGGATCGCGCTTCCTCGCTTTTTCATAAGCAAAGGCGCGACGGGCAGGGCGACCTGCTTGATGAGGCGTCGCAGACTGTGCAATGACGCCGCGACATCACGTCGTCAGTCTTGTTCTTCCCGTCAACGGTGCGCACTCAGGCACTTCGGCACGCGCTCACGCCGCGATGTCGTTTTCAATTCGATCGGCCGAATGCGACACGCTTAGGCGTGTCGTTGAGTGCGATCGGTTTCATCAACGCAGGCATTCAGTCTGTTTCTTCAACGTCAGGAGGTGTCATCACCCGTAAGCGCGCCCGCGTGGGCGCCGTTGGTCCGCGTCGCGCCAAGCCCCTGCAGGGGTCAACCGACGCTGCCTGTCACCAGGCACTTCAGGTGAACGGGAGTCGTGCCCCGAGACCCACGCCGCGTAAGCGGATCTGCCGGTAACGGTGGTTGGTCAGAAGCACTTACCGAACGAGCGAAGCACTTATGGGTAACCTGAACTACCAATTGAAGCAACTGTGTCGTCGTAATCGCGACGGCAGCTACACGACGCAACGCGACCGAGAATACTACCTGACATTGATCGCCGATCAGCTGCACGCACTGGGATTTCACCATATGACCGTTCACTCGTTGAAAGCGAAACACGTGGACGCGTTGACGCGCCAGTGGCTGGCCCGAGGATTGAGTTCCGGCACCATCAAGAATCGCCTGGCGGCGTTGCGCTGGTGGGCGGAGAAGGTCGACTTATCGCAGGCGATTGCCCGCTCGAATGATCACTACGGGATCCCCGAGCGACAATTAGTCGCCGCTGGATCTAAAGCGCGGCGGGTGGACGCGAGCCAACTTGCGCGCGTCGAGAACCCTTATGTGCGGATGAGTCTGGAGCTTCAGCAAGCTTTCGGCTTACGCCGTGAGGAAGCGATCAAGTTCCGACCGAGCTATGCGGATCGTGAGGATCGACTCGTGCTCAAAGACTCGTGGACCAAAGGCGGTAAGGCGCGCGAGATCCCAATTCGAACGGCCGCGCAGCGCGAGGTGCTTGACCGCGTCCACCGACTGGCCGGGCAGTGGGGTCGGTCGTCAATCGTGGACGCCATCATCATTAAGCTTTCCATCGGTGCATTGTCGTAACAATTCCCTTTCCGACTCATCAAACCGCACAGGCCGAATTGACGGATTAGGCGTTGATAGTCATGCGCGCAGTATTGACTGCCGCGGTCGCTATGCAGAATCACTCCTCGGGGTGGTCGGTGCTGAGACACTGCCCCAGACAGCGCGCGTGCGACCAATGCTTTCGTCATCCGGGACCCCAATCGTCTAGCCCACGACCTTACAGGCGTGCAGGTCTTTAATCCCGGCCAGGTACAGTCAGCCTTCGTCAGTCGCAATGTAGATGACGACACTTCGCCAGGATCCCCTGCGTGTGCTATCGGATCCGTGCGGCACCGTACCGACGGTACGCAATGAGGCATCGGACAGTACGAACCAAGCCGCAACTCGCGCCGTATCTACCGCAGCAGGGAACTCAGCAATGAAAGCGCTCGTTTATCTGGGCCCGGTGACGAAAACACTGGAAGAACGTCTAAAACCGGAAATCACGGCGCCTACGGACGCGATCGTCAAGATCACCAAGACGACCATATGCGGCACCGATCTGCACATCCTCAAGGGTGATGTCCCGAGTTGTCAGCCGGGTCGCATTCTCGGTCATGAGGGCGTCGGCATCGTCGAGCGGACCGGACCGGCCGTGACAGCATTCAAGCCGGGCGAACGCGTTCTGATCTCCTGCATTAGCGCGTGCGGCAAATGTATCTACTGCCGCAAGCTCATGTACTCGCACTGCATCACTGGCGGCTGGATCCTCGGCAACCGCATCGACGGCACTCAAGCCGAGTTCGTCCGTATACCGTATGCGGATACTAGTCTCTATCACATTCCCGATGGCGCGGACGAAGAGGCGCTGGTGATGCTGAGCGACATTCTCCCGACCGGCTTCGAGTGTGGCGTGCTAAACGGTAGGGTTCAGCCGGGGACCACCGTCGCGATCGTCGGTGCGGGGCCGATTGGGCTCGCCGCGCTACTCACCGCTCAGTTCTATTCGCCGGCCGCGATCATCATGATCGATCTCGATGACAACCGCCTTGATGTGGCGACGCGCTTCGGCGCCACGGCGACTATCAATAGCAACGACGGCACAGCGCTAGCGACGATCATGAAGATGACTGGCGAGCGCGGTGTCGACACCGCTATCGAAGCGGTGGGCATTCCGGCGACCTTCGAGTTGTGCGAGGAAATTGTCGCGCCGGGAGGCACGATCGCCAACATCGGCGTACATGGAACCAAGGTAGATCTCCATCTAGAGAATTTATGGAACCGTAACATCACCATCACTACGCGACTGGTCGACACCGTCAGCATGCCGCTGCTTTTGAACACAGTGCGCTCGCATAAGATCGATCCCAAGCTGCTGATCACGCATCGCTTCAAGCTCGATCGCATTCTCGATGCCTACGAAACCTTTGCGCACGCTGCCAACACGCGCGCGCTCAAGGTGATCGTCGAGGCCTGAGCGAAATGACACTGAGATCATTGGCGGCGCAAGTTTCGACTGATCCGTAAACGCTATGACACCATGAAATCCCGGCGTCTTCACGCTGAACGGCATCGTACCGGCCGCATCGGCTGGCTGCGTGCCGCTGTGCTCGGCGCCAACGACGGCATCGTATCGACGGCCAGTCTCGTAGTCGGCGTTGCCGCTGCCAGTGCCAACCAACATACCCTTATGGTCACCGCCGCTGCGGGCTTGGTGGCCGGCGCCATGTCGATGGCCTCTGGCGAATATGTCTCGGTCCATTCGCAGGCCGATACCGAGCAAGCCGATCTGGCGCGCGAGCGCATGGAGCTTCAAGCGGACCCCGCCGCAGAGCAGCGGGAGCTAACTGCCATCTATGTCACCCGGGGACTCGAGCCCGGCCTCGCGCAGCAGGTGGCGACGCAACTGATGGCGCGCGACGCCCTTGGCGCCCACGCGCGCGACGAGCTCGGCATCTCGAAGGCCCAGCGCGCGCGGCCGGCGCAGGCGGCATTGGCGTCTGCCGCCAGCTTCGCGGTCGGTGCAGCACTGCCGCTGGCCACAACGGCGTTGGCGCCCGAGCGTAGTCTGATTCTCTGGGTAACGGGAATGTCGCTTGCCTTCCTCGCTGTGTTGGGCATCGGCGCTGCACGGATGGGTGGCGCCGATGTGTTCGTGGGCGCCTGGCGGGTCACTTTCTGGGGTGCGCTGGCAATGGCCATCACCGCGGGTGTGGGCGCGCTGTTCGGTGCAGTCGCATGATCCAAATCTATGGCGCGTGGAGCTTGATGGCGCTCCGCATACTGACGCGACGTAAATTCCTATTCTCGGGACCCGCGGCCCTCACGGCGGCTTCGCTGCTGCAGGCACCAATCGCCTGGCACAAATTACGAAGACCACTTCTTGACACACTTTAGCCAAGGGCAAGGCGATGTCACCGCCGGTCCAACTCTCTCCACTTTTGGCGAAGTAAATTTCCCCAGGCGAGAGCAGCTACGCAGCGTGGGCGTCGACTTGTCGGTGGGAACGCTGTTACGGACAGGAATATCTTTATGCCGGGCCGTTGTTCACGCACCAGCTCTCGCATGTGTGGATCGACTTTCGCGGTATTCAGGACGCCTTCATGCGTGACAAAGGCATCGACTATTTCGAGAACAGCCGGCGCGCGACGTATGTACAACGACAGTACGCGATCAACAACCCACTCCGGTTCAAGGACTATGGTCCCCACTGCTGGGGAATTACCGCCAGCGAAGGTCCTGGTCCCGACACCCTCAAAATAAACGGCATCGCTCGGCAATTTTTCGATTACGTGGGGCGCGGCGTGCCGTACGGCCCCGACGATGGCACCCATGCCCCGTGGGCGTTGGTGACGTCGCTGCCGTTTGCCCCCGAAATCGCGCTGCCAGCGCTCCACCATTGCACCCATCAGGCCAAATTGACCGAGTTCAACGCTTACGGCTTCAAAGCCTCGTTCAACCCCGCCCACCCGGGGAAGCCCGGCAACCCTTATGGCTGGTGGGTCTCACCGTGGCATTACGGGCTCAATCAAGGCCCGATCATTTTGATGATCGAAAATTACCGTATGGAGTTCTTATGGCAATTGATGCGCGGCTGCCCTTGCCTCTCCAACGGCTTGCGACGGGCAGGCTTCACGGGAGGCTGGTTGTGAAACCCTTGGTGACACCCGTAGCTAGTTCGCGCTGTCATAAGTACGCCCCGGATGAATCGGGACATCCAGCCAACACAACCGCCGCGCTACGCCTACGGCCTCGAATTGGCGCAGCAACTCGCTTCGAATGTGCTCGCAGGTGGTTGTCAATTGCGCTGCGTACTGGAGGCCCCTGAAATGGCAGGGATCCCCCTGCTGCCCGTGCAGTCAGGCTGCGACAACCGTTGTGAAGCGGCCTCCTCAATCGAGACGCTGAACCGCAGTTGCTACTGTCTCACCCTGGACGAGGCGGCCTTGCGTCAAGCACTTGAAGCAGATCTCGGCAGGCGCGGTCTGTCCCAGGCGATGATCGCGACGCATCCGCATCTTTTCGCGTCCGTGCCGCTATTCGTCGCGCGTGAACACATCGAAACGATGGCGCGTGTGATCGGCGCGGTGGAAGCTGTCGTCACGACGCCGCATTTCCGTCGCGCGGTGCTCGCCTGGGCGCCCGACATCGCGCGTTTCGATCCGGGTTCGCCCGGCGGTCTCTTGGGCTACGATTTTCACCTGGCCGCCAATGGGCCGAAGCTGATCGAGATC
>JAYUEZ010000293.1:0-4987 GCA_043738965.1 Gammaproteobacteria bacterium | reverse complement strand
TCGTGTCTGAGGAATTTATGAAAAAAATCTTATTTACCAACATCAAGATCTTCGAAGGAACGAAGGCGAAGCTCGATGTCGGCGAAGTGCTGGTCGAGGGCAATCGGATTCAGCATGTCGCTACCGCCCGCCTGCCACGCACGAAAGATACTGACATCATCGACGGCGGCGGCGCGACGTTGATGCCGGGTCTGGTCAATCCGCACTGCCATTTCACGTACAACAACGCGGTTAGTCTCGCCGATATCAGCGCGCTGCCGGTCGAAGAAAATTTGCTGGTCGCCATTCGCAATGCCAAAACTTATCTCGATTATGGCTTCACGGCAGTCATTGGCATGGCGTCGGCCAAGCCGCGACTCGAAGTAGTGGTGCGCAACGCCGTCAACAAAGGTGAGTTTCCCGGACCGCGCATTCGCGCCTGCACGCCGGAGTACACGGTGAGCGGTGGCGTGGGGGATGATTCGCGACTCGACATTTACGTGCCGTCGATTGGCCTGGTGTGCAATGGGGCGGACGAGTTTCGCCGCTCGGTGCGCCAGTTAATTCGCGAAGGAGTGGATCTAGTTAAGTTCAATAACGCGGGCGATAGCTTCACATTGGGCCGTGTCGGTGGCGACGTGAATCCGATGACCGACGACGAAGTCCGCGCGATCTGCGAGACCACGCTCAATTTAGGCAAACGGCTGGCCGCGCATGCGCACGCGGATAGCGGCGTCCGTCAATGCATCAAGTATGGCGTCGAGTTCATCAATCACGCGACCTTCGCCACCGAGGCGACAATTGCGCAGTTGGCGAAGCACGCCGATAAACATTGGGTCGTACCGGCGATTGCGGCACGCTATAACACCACCTACGAAGCCAAGGACTGGGGCATTACCGAAGACGTGGCGACCGCCATCGGCAACAAGCGCGAACTCGAAGAAGGCAGCAAGAACATGCGCAAGATGCATCAGGCCGGCATCAAGGTCTTGCCGTTTGGTGATTATGGCTTTGCGTGGCTGCCGATAGGCCAAGATTGCCGCGACCTCGAACATATGGTGAATCTATTCGGCATGAAACCCTGGGAGGCATTGCGCGCGGCCACCGCTTACGGCGGTGCGGCGTGGGCCGGTACGAGCGGCGAATTGCTCGGCCGGATCAAACCAGGCTATTTGGCTGATTTAATACTGATCGATGGCGATCCGCTGAAAGACCTAACGCTGCTGCAAGACCTGCGCAAAATCACCGCAGTCATGAAAGACGGGGTCTTCCATCGCCGACCGTCTTAAGGGACAGATTTCCTTAAATCTGTCCCCGCCTAGCCCTACGCCAATTCGCGTTCGATCGTATCGGTGTATTGGCCCATCGCGGCCAAACTATTGCAACGCTCGCGATGGAGCAAAACCTGGCGCGCGCGCGCCAAGTTCTCTGCCTTGCCGCCCCAGGCCTTTAACGCATCAGCTTGCAAGGCCCGACCGTAGGAGAACGATAGTGGCCACGGCAGGTCATAACCCGCGTTCATCGCATTTAGATTGCGCGTCGCTTCCAACCCGCTTTGACCACCGGACAGGAACACAATACCGGGGATCGCGGCGGGCACCGCGCGCTTCAAACAACCGACGGTCTTCGCCGCCACTTCAGCGGTTCCCGCCTGCGTCGCGCACAGTTTGCCCGATACCACCATGTTAGTTTTCAAAATAGTGTGTTCGAGCGTGACGCGTTGACGCACCAATTCGTTGAACAGCGTGCGCAATGTAACTTCGGTCACTTCATAGCAACGATCGATGGTGTTATCCGCATCCATCAGGACTTCTGGTTCGACCATCGGCACGATGCCAGCCTCCTGACATAGGCCAGCGTAGCGCGCGAGCGCATGGACATTCGCTTCAATGCAACCGCTGCTCGGCAGATTTGGACCAATGGTAATCACGGCGCGCCATTTAGCGAATTTAGCGCCGAGTTCGCGATACTTGGCGAGCCGCTCGCGCAGTCCATCGAGACCTTCTGACACCTGCTCGCCGGGGTGGCGCGCCAACTCCTTCGATCCGGCATCGACCTTGATCCCGGGCATGATCCCTTTACCGAAGAGCACCTTGGAAAATGGCACGCCAGCGCTGGTCGCTTGTTTGAGGGTTTCATCGAACAGGATCATGCCGCTGATATAGTTCTGATCGCCGGGGTTAGTGACCAGCAGATCGCGATAGGCGCGGCGGTTTTCTTCGGTGTTGTCGAGGCCGATCGAATCGAAACGTTTCTTGATCGTGCCCGTGCTTTCGTCGATCGCGAGTACGCCCTTACCCTTCGCCACCATCGCCGCGGCGGTGGCGGCTAATTCTTGTGCTGACATAAATCCTGTCCTCGTTTAACTATTCATTCACTAGCGATTATAAGAACGCAAAATTTAGACGGCTAGCGCGCCTCTTCTTTCCGCTCCCTCACCCAACCCCTCCCGCGAGGGGCGAGGGAGAAAAATTGCTTCGTCGCGCTCGCAATGATCGGGGTCGTTGGCATCCATACATTGCGCGAAATCATCCCACATGCCCGATGAAATCGCCGACGGTCACGATCTTCATACCATTGGTGCCACCGGTATGACCATGGGAGTCGCCCTTGGTCAGGATAACCTTGTCGCCGTCTTTCAGGCCGCCACGGGTTTGCAGCCGTTTCAAGACTTCGCGCGTGACCTCGGTGTAAGCAACTTTGGCGATGTCGAGAAAAAGAGGGTACACCCCGCGATACAGCGTCACGCGCCTGAGCGTCGCCAGGTGGCGCGACAGCGCGAAGATCGGGATGTCGGTATCGATGCGTGACATCCAGCGCGTGACGGCGCCGGTTTCAGTCAACGCCGCGATCGCCGCTACTTTAATTCGATTCGCGCAGTAGATCGCCGACATCGCGACCGCCTGATCGACGCGCTCGAAGGCGCGGTCGAGCATCGAGTCCGGTTCATACTCGGTCCATTGCTTCTCCGCTTCCACGCAGGTGCGCGCCATCGCTTCGACCGCACGATCGGGATACGCCCCAACGCTGGTTTCGGCCGACAACATCACGGCATCGGTGCCGTCGAGCACGGCGTTCGCGACATCGAAGACTTCGGCGCGCGTCGGAATGGGATTTTCAATCATCGAATCCATCATTTGCGTGGCCGTGATCACGAAGCGATGGTGGCGGCGCGCGCGTTTGATCAATTGCTTTTGTACCGGCGGCAGACGCGAGTCACCGATCTCGACGCCCAAATCCCCGCGCGCGACCATGATGCCGTCGGCCGCGTCGATGATTTCCTCGATATGGGCCAGCGCTTCCGCGCGTTCGATCTTGGCGATAATGCCCGCCGATCCGCCGGCTTTTTTGATCAAGCGCCGCGCGGCGTGGATATCGTCGGCATCGCGCGGAAACGACACGGCGATGTAATCCACGCCTAGACTGAGCGCGTGAATCAGATCGTGGCGATCTTTCTTGGTCAACGTGGTCGCCGACAATCCACCGCCTTCGCGATTCAGGCCTTTGTTATTCGATAACGTGCCACCGGTGACGACCTTGGTGTGGATCACGCCACCGCTGACTCTCTGCACTTTAAGCACGATGCGGCCGTCGTCGAGCAGTAGTGTGTCGTGCGCCCTTACGTCGCCGGCGAGCGCTTTATAGGTAACGCCCACGCGCTGTTCGTCGCCCGCGTCGGTTTTCAACGTGGTGTCGAGCGCGAACGACTGGCCGATTTTCAGCGCCACCTTGCCAGCGCGAAAGCGTGCGATCCGAATCTTCGGACCTTGCAGATCCGCGATGACCGCAACTTCGCGTTGCGCTATTTTCGATGTCCGGCGCGCAAGATCGAGCCGCGCGGCATGCTCGGCGTGCGTGCCGTGCGAGTAATTGAGGCGCACAGCATCGAGTCCGAGCTCGATCAGCCGCGTAAATATTTTTGGAGGATCAGTCGCGGGGCCTAGGGTGGCGATGATTTTAGTTCGACGCATGATTCCTCCTTGATTAGTGCGCCGAGGGCGCCTAGATCAACTTTGCCCATCACATTACGTGGTAGCGCATCAACATAAATCACCGCCTTGGGGATTTTGTAGCGCGCCACGCGGCCGTCGAAGGCCTGCAAAATCGCCGCGCGCGACACGTTTGCATCGCGCGGCACGATCACCGCGATCGGCACCGCACCCCAGCGCGGATCGGGCTGTCCTACCACCGCGCCCTCTTTGACTGCGGGCAACGCGCTTAGAATTCGTTCGAGTTCGGCCGGATAAATGTTTTCGCCGCCGGAGATAATGACGTTTTTGCCGCGATCCTTAAACCAAAAGCGACCTTGTGGATCGCGAACCGCGATATCACCGCTGCGAAACCAGCCGTCGGCAAAAGCTGCGTGGTCTGGGTTATTCCAGTAGCCACGCGCGACATGCGCGCCGCGCACCCATACCTCGCCGGCCTCGCCGTCGGTGCAATCGTCACCATGCGCATTAACCAGGCGAACTTCAGTCAACAGACCCACGCGACCCAGCGCACCCACACTCGCGTACGCCTCGTCGATCTGTTGATAGATCGCGAGCGGCGCGGTCTCGGTCGCCCCGTAAACCTGGATCACCGGTACCCCGCGCGCATGCCACGCGTCGATTAACTCGCGCGACACATCGGTCGAGCCCGTGGTGACCGCGCGTAACGACGCGAGATCAGTCGTCGCCCATTCCGCGGACTCGATTAAGGCCTGCAAGGTCGCGGGCACCAACACGGTCAGCGTCGGTTTCGCATCGGCGATCGCGCGTAACACGGGACCGGGTTCGAAGCGCCGCTGCAAGATCACCGTGGCGCCAACGGCAAATGCCGGCGTGGTTTGGATATTCAAACCCCCGACATGAAACAGTGGCAAACACGTCAGCACCCGATCCGCTGCCGTCAGTGTGTGCATATGAATTGAATTCAGCGCATTGGTGGCGACGGCCTCGGCGGTCAGCACGGCGCCTTTGGGTCGCCCGGTCGTGCCGGAGGTATAGACAATGAGCAGCGGTCGGGT
>JAYUEZ010000292.1:0-1875 GCA_043738965.1 Gammaproteobacteria bacterium | reverse complement strand
CGTAGCGCAAGCCAAATCAGTTTAGTGGCCGCTTCGTCGCTCGGGAAGTGTCCTTTGTTGCGAATACTTTTACGGACCTGGCTGTTCAAGCTTTCGATCCATCACCGATAGGAGCCCTTGGGTCAAGAGGGGGCGTCTATATCTTCTATACCCACGACTGCTCGAGTCTCACCAACGTCTGTTACAAGCGGCCGCGAAATAGCAGCCATTCAACGCGCGTCTTGCAGCTTATGATGTCGATGGGCAGCAGCCCGATAGGAGACGCAATCAATGAACAACCCCCGCCCGATCACCGAAACTCAACTGCGTTTGGTAAAACCATTCCTGAAATGGTTTACCCGCTTGAATGTGCGGATCTACCAATGGACCGGGGGGCGGCTTTTCAATCGCATCGGTGGCGGTGAGATTTGTATCGTCACAATGACGGGCGCTAAATCCGGCTTGCCGCGAGAATTTCCGCTCATCTACGTGGCGTACCAGGACGGCATCGTGCTAGTCGCATCGTTTGCGGGTGGGCCGAACCATCCAACCTGGTACTACAACTTGATCGCGCATCCCGAGATCGAAGTGACCGTGCGCGAGCGACGATTCAAGCTCATCGCCCGCTGCGCAAAAGGCTGCGCTGTGGCCACTATGCTGCCAACACTATCGCGATTTTGCTCTGTATCAACGGCGCACGTCGCGCGATATCCCAGCCTTTATTTGTGCGCCAGCTGCGGCGGAGCCTAAGTGATGCGCGACGCTGGACAATGGCGCCGGAGTTTCGCTTATTACGGTGCGAACCTCGGTGCTCCAGTCTGAAGACCGGAATAATCGAAACTCTGGCACCAGTTGAACCTTACAGCACCCGCAAAGCGATAGTCACAAGGATACCGACCATCCACGGCAGCATGGAGCGATAGAGCGCTCTCACGGCGTCGTTTACCTGATCTGATTTCTCGACAAAGATAGTCGAGGTTTTGATGATTTCGGCGGCGTAGTCCCGCAGCATATCGTCGGCTGCGAGGTTGCGGAGGCGATCGAAATAGCGCTGCGGATCGCCCTCGTAATGTCGCAGCAGGCTGTGCGGGAAGACCATGTTCGGTGCATCCATCGCGACCGGTTTCGCGACGACGCCCTGAATGCTCTTCAAACAATACCAGAGGACAAGACCCGCCTCGACCAAGAACCACGCAGCGAGCAGCGGCACCATCGATTGCGGACTCAGTAGCCGCTCGATCTTCCCGAGATAAGCGCCCACGATCGAAAAGAACGCGGCCGACGTCACCCCCATGATCACGAGCACCAAATAACTCTTTTGATCCAGCAGCTGGATCAGTAACTGGATACCGCGCAAAGTTTCCTGGGCAAATTCAATGCGCGGCATTTTGCTTCCGAGATCCTTATCTGTGCCAATCGCCGCTGCGTGAACTGTGTCACTCATGTTGTCGCGCCCATGCGCTCAACCAGAAACGCCGGAACGGGTTGGCTGAATCCTTTCAAACTCAGCGGCCCGACAGCCGTCGCCTCGACTTCGCCGTCAAGCCTGGCGATGATTTTACGATCGACCAGTACCTGCCCGCCCGTCGCTTCGGCACACAGCCGTGCCGCGAGATTGGTGACGTTGCCGATCGCCGCGTAGTCGCGGCGACCGTCGAAGCCAATCATGCCGAGTGTCGCGTAGCCCTGCGCGACCCCACAGCCGAGTCCCAGCTCGAAGCCGCGTTTGCCCCAACGCGACGCTATCTCGGGGAAGGACTGTTGCATGGCAAGTGCCATGCGCACCGCCTTGTGCGCGGGCTGCTCCACCGGTAAGGGATCGTTAAAGAACACCATGATCGAATCGCCCGCGAAGCGCTCCAAGGTGCCGTCATGGGCGAGCACGATCTCACCCAT
>JAYUEZ010000291.1:0-4995 GCA_043738965.1 Gammaproteobacteria bacterium | reverse complement strand
TGCCTTTCGGCACGTCGGGATTAAGATCTTGCACCACCAGCGATAACGGCATGTCGCTTGCGATCACTTTCCAGGTGGCGCGTGAGGCGACCAGCGCTTGTTTGAACCACTGCAGTTGCGGAGCGCCGAGAAAATCAGCGTCGACTCCCCGCGCGGTTTGCCGATTGGATGAATTCGCACCACGATAGCTCCGCTCATCGAGCATGAACACGTCCACCGACGGACCCATGCGAAACGCACGATACACGCGTTCCGGATCAGTGGGGTCGAGACGCATCGGGTTGTACTCGAACATGGCTCGTTTGCCGTGCGCGGCCAAGCGTGAGGCGCTGCGCTCGTGGTAGCGACTTTCTTGAGCACCGATACGCTGGCCCGGATACCAGTTGTTGCGCGTCTCGTGATCGTCCCATTGCACGAGCATCGGCACCTCCGCGCAAAAGCGACGTTTGTTTGCATCGAGCAGGTTGTACGCGAAGTTGCCGCGGAACTCGTCGAGCGATTCGGCGACTTTGCTTTTGGCTGCGGTGGTCAGATTTTTCCACAGCGTGCCATCGTCGAGCTTCACCTCAGGAACAATCGGCCCGTCGGCGTAAATTTGATCACCTGAGTGGATAAAAAAGTCCGGCTCGAACTTGCGCATTGATTCGTAGATGCGATAGCCACCCCAGGCTTCGTTAATGCCCCAGCCTTGGCCTGCCTCGTCGCCGGAAAACGCGAACACCAGATCCCGCGGTTCGCTCGAGGGCGTGCGAAAGCGGCCGATCAGAGGCTCGCTGTAAACCTTGGGGTCTTCCAGATCTTGGAACTGCACACGATAGAAGTGTGTTTGTCCGGGCGCGAGGTCGGCGACATCCACGCGCGCAGTGAAGTCGCTCGCGGCCAACGCCGCAGGCCCGACGATGCGACGAGCGTCAGTCATCGATTCGGTGGTCGACACTTCCACGATCAGGCGCGACGGTCGATCGCTTCGACTCCAGACGATTGCACGGCGGTCGGTGACGTCACCGCTCATCACGCCATAAGGTATTTGCGGGCGGGCATGATCCGGCTTGATGACGGGCGGCGCCTTGCCGTCCGCAAGCACGTGGCGCAGCCCAGCACCAACGGCCAAGCCACCGACCGCGAGCAACCGCAGCGCGCGGCGGCGTGCGGGACGGATCGGCGGTATGTCGTTCATCGGGAAGAACTCATCTATGTCAGATCATCGAACGGTTACCGCCAGCGTCGCTCAACTTTCCCCGGTCGCGGCCCGCTTCGCCGCGTCTTTGGCCGCCATACGTGCTTTGAGCTGCGCCGGACTCTCGCGCACGATGTCTTCGTTCTGATGACTGTAGAGATCGTAGGGCGTGGTATCGAGTTCCTCGAGCACGATGTCGCGCTTCAGCACCGCTTGTTTCCAGATCGCGTGCGCCGCTTCACCGTCGTGAAATTCCGGCATCACTTGTTCAGCGAACAGCCGCAGGCTGTCGCAGATGTCGGCGTGCGTGGTCTTACCGGCCTGGTTCAGCAGGATGACCTGATCCACGTGCGCGGCTTGGAATTGGCGCAAACGCTTGCGGATCGTCGCGGGCGAGCCGATCAAGCCGTTGCTGAGCGCGGCCTTGGCTTTGTCGGTCTCGCGCCAGGTCTGAAATGCCTCCCACAGGTTACCGGTGCCCGGCGCGGCGATGCCTTCGCGACCGTAGTGGGAGAGGGCGAAGATGAAGAAGGTCCAGCCCGAAGCGCGCTCCAACGCTTCCTCGTCGGTCGGTGCGCACATGAAACCGTTCACGATCGCGACATTCGGATTGAGCGGATAGTCAGTCAGGCGATTCGGTCGATTGAGCAACATGTTGTAGTAGCGATGGACCCAGGCCGTGGCCGCATCCGGCGAGACGAAGGAAAAGCCCAGTGCCCCCATGCCCCAGGCGCCCGCCTCCGCGATCGTCTGGATGTTAGAGCACGCCACCCATAACGGCGGATGCGGTTTCTGCAATGGCTTAGGAACTACGTTGCGTGCCACGAAGTCGTGGTACTGGCCGTGGAATTCCCAGTCGGTGCGCGTGAACATGGGAATGATGGCACGCACTGCCTCTTCCCAGCGTTCGCGCTTGTCGCGCACTCTCACGTTGAAGGGATGCAGCTCGGCCGGCCCCGCGCCTTCTCCCATGCCGAACTCGACCCGCCCGCCCGAGATCAGATCGAGCGTCGCGACCCGTTCGGCGACGCGCTGTGGCTGGTTGGTGGTGAGTTGGATGATGCCGTGGCCGAGGCGAATCTTCTTCGTGCGCTGACTGGCAGCGGCGAGAAACACTTCCGGTGCTGAGGCGTGGGAATATTCCTCAAGGAAGTGGTGCTCGGTCTGCCATGCGTAGTCGTAACCGAGCTGATCGGCCAGTTCGATCTGGACCAGCGCGTTCTGCATGAGTTCGTATTCAGCGTGCTCATGCCAGGGACGCGGCAATTGAAGTTCATAGAAGACACCGAATTTCATCACGCATCTCCTCTGCGCCGGGGTGTGGTGATCACATCACGGAGGCGGGTCCTAGAGCAAACGAAAAAAACGGATAGCGACCGTTGAGAATCATGTCGCGCTCAACAATACTTTGGTGGCCGGAAGATAGACAGCGCTGTCAGCCGTCACCTACATGAGGAGTGCGTAACGTCATGGATAGCGAAAGCCAACAGTTCAAGTGGGTAGGCACGCGTCCGGTACGTCCGGACGGCGTTGATAAAGTCACGGGGCACGCGGCCTACGGCGCTGACTACCACTTACCGCGCATGCTCGTCGGGCGCGTGCTGCGCAGTGTTCACGCGCATGCCCGGATCAGATCGATTGACGCAGCGCGCGCTGCGGCACTACCCGGCGTCTTTGCCATCATCACGGGTGCCGATTTTCCCGATCTGCCGTCTGAAGTCGTCCCCAGCGGCGAAGCCTCGGTCAACTTTCGCCATGTGTCGCTGAATGCGATGGCGCACGACAAGGCACTATACGAAGGTCAGGCGATCGCCGCGGTTGCCGCGACCACGGCCGCGATCGCCGACGAAGCGCTCGCGCTGATCACCGTCGACTACGAAGTCTTACCACACGTCATCGACGTGCAAGCGGCGATGCGGCCCGACGCACCGTTGCTGCATGATGACTTGTTTACCAACGGGCTTGATCCAAAACCGACTAAGCCGTCGAATATTGCCGCGCGCGCTGAGTTCGAGATTGGCGACACCGCAATCGGCTTCGCCGAGGCCGAGACGGTGATCGAGCGCGAATACACCACGCAAGCCGTGCACCAGGGTTATATCGAACCGCATGCCTGCGTGGCCAATGTTGCCGCCGACGGTATGACGACGATTTGGTGCAGCAGCCAAGGGCACTTCATGGTGCGCGAGTTCTGCGCCAAGCTGCTCAAGCTTGAAAATTCGCAGATCCGCGTCATCCCGGCCGAAATCGGGGGCGGCTTCGGCGGCAAGACCACGGTCTATCTCGAACCGTTGGCGGTCGCGTTGTCGCGAAAAGCGGGGCGGCCGGTCAAGATGGTGATGACTCGAGACGAAGTTTTTCGTGCCACTGGCCCGACATCGGGTTCGCATATGCGCGTGAAGATCGGTGCCAAGCGCGACGGGACCCTCACTGCTGCAGAACTCATCCTCGAATACCAAGCCGGTGCGTTTCCAGGCGCGTCAATCAAGTCCGGCTGTATGGTGGGCTTTGCGCCGTACGACATCAAGCACGCGAAAGCGGTCGGCTATGACGTGGTGTCGAATCGGCCGAAATGCGCCGCGTATCGCGCGCCGGGAGCGCCGATGGCCGCGTTCGCGATCGAATCCGCGCTGGATGAAATGGCACAAAAATTAGGCGTGGATCCGCTCGAGCTACGCCTCAAAAATGCCGCATGCGAAGGCACACGGCCGATCTACGGTCCGAAGTTTCCCGTCATCGGCTATGTTGAAACCTTGCAAGCCGCGAAGGCGCACCCGCATTACCGCGTGCCGCTGAAAGCAAATCAGGGACGCGGTGTGGCGTCCGGTTTTTGGTTCAATATCGGCGGGCCATCCACCGTCGCCATCCATCTCAACGAAGACGGCACCGTCGAAGTCGTCACGGGCAATCCTGATATCGGCGGCTCGCGCGCGTCGATGGCGATCATGGCGGCCGAAGTGTTAGGCATCGATCTCACTAAGGTAAAACCGGTGATCGCCGACACCGCGTCCATCGGCTACAGTTTTCTAACCGGTGGCAGCCGCGTGACATTCGCGACCGGCAAAGCGGTCGTCGAGGCCGCCAACGACGTTGTACAGCAACTGCGCGAACGCGCAGCGAAACTCTGGCAATGCACGCTCGACGAAGTGCACTGGCAGGACGGCGTTGCCATGCCGGTCCGAGGCCAGACCGACACTCGGACTCAACTCTCGCTCGCAGAACTTGCAGCGTCTGCGGCTAAAACCGGCGGACCTATTTCAGGAAAGGCCGCGCTCAATGTCAGCGGCGCTGGTGCTGGTTTCGGCACCCACATTTGCGATGTCGAAGTGGATCCAGAAACCGGACGGGTCACAGTCATTCGCTACACCGCTATCCAAGATGTCGGCCGGGCGATCCACCCGAGTTATGTCGAAGGTCAATTGCAAGGCGGGGCGGCCCAGGGCATCGGCTGGGCGTTGAACGAGGAGTATGTCTACGACACGCAAGGAAGATTGCAGAACGCAGGCTTTCTCGACTACCGCATGCCGGTGGCTTCCGATCTACCGATGATCGATACCGTGTTGGTCGAAGTGCCGAACCCTTTGCATCCCTTCGGCGTGCGCGGCGTTGGCGAAGTGCCGATCATTCCGCCGCTCGCAGCGGTCGCGAACGCGGTGGCCCGCGCCAGCGGCGTGCGCATGACTGACTTGCCGATCTCACCATCGCGACTGCTGGCTGCCCGTAACCGGTAACGTGCCGGCGTACTTTCGCTGAGAGTTGAGCTGCGGACAATAGCGCTCCCGTTAAGACGATTGGAGGCGAGCGATGGCACAGCACAA
>JAYUEZ010000290.1:0-5002 GCA_043738965.1 Gammaproteobacteria bacterium | reverse complement strand
CGGTGGTGACATCTACGAGCGGCTGATCTTCTTCGACCCGATCGCCAACCACGACATGCCAAGCGGAAATTTCCGCCTCCGCCGTGCCCTCGCCCACATCGGGGAGCTTGAAGACATAGCGTCCCATCTCAGCCTTCCATCACTCTGTGCAGCGCTTCTGCGACGCGCTGCGGGCCGGGGAAATACTGCCACTCGAACACATGGGGATAGGGCGTGTCCCAGCCGGTCACGCGCTCGATCGGCGCTTCGAGCTTATAGAAACAGTGTTCCTGGACGAGTGCCGAAAGTTCGGCGCCGTAGCCACTGGTGCGCGTCGCTTCGTGAACGATGACGCAGCGCCCGGTCTTCGCGACGGACGTCGTAATCGCTTCGATATCGACGGGCACGAGTGTGCGCAAATCGATTACCTCGGCGTCGATCCCAGTTTCCTGGGCGGCCGCGAGTGCGACATGGACCGCGGTTCCGTAAGCCAGGATCGTAAGCGCCTCGCCGGGCCGCACGATCGACGCCTTGCCGAGGGGGATGCAGTAATACTCGGCCGGCACCTCGCCGAGTGGATGTTTGGACCAAGACGTCACGGGCTTGTCGTAATGACCGTCGAAGGGCCCGTTGTACAGCCGCTTGGGCTCGAAGAATAAGACTGGGTCGTCGTCCTCGATCGCACTGATCAGCAAGCCCTTCGCATCATAGGGATTCGAAGGCATAACTGTTTTCAGGCCACAAACGTGCGTGAAGAGCGCCTCCGCGCTCTGACTATGGGTTTGACCGCCGAAAATACCACCGCCGCACGGCGCGCGCACAGTGATCGGCGCCCACCACTCGCCGCCTGTCCGGTAGCGCAAGCGCGCCGCCTCCGAGATCAGCTGATCCATCGCGGGATAGATGTAATCCGCGAATTGGATTTCGGCGACCGGACGCAGGCCGTACGCCCCCATCCCAACCGCGACGGCGATGATGCCGCCTTCTGCAATTGGCGTGTCGAACACGCGTTCCTTTCCGTATTTACGCTGCAGGCCGTCGGTGACTCGAAACACGCCACCGAAGTAACCGACATCCTCGCCGAAGATGAGCACGTTTGGGTCGCGCGACAACATAATATCCATCGCTGAGTTCAACGCCTGCACCATATTCATCGACTGCATGGCTCAAATCCCCAGCTGTTGCCGCTGCTGACGCAGATGCCAGGGCATCTCCTTGAACACGTCATCAAACATCGTCTTGGCGCTCGGCACCGGACCCTGCCCGAGCGTGCCGAGAGTCTCCGCTTCCTTCCCTGCGGCGCGCACCTGTTCCTCGACTTCCTTCGTGAGCGCCGAGTGCTGCTGCTCGGACCATTCCTGCAGGCCGATGAGATGTCGCTTCAGTCGAGTAACGGGATCGCCGAGCGGCCATTTCTCGGCCTCGTCTGCCGGCCGATAGCGGTTGGGGTCGTCGCTCGTTGAGTGCGCTGCTGCGCGGTAGGTGAAAAGTTCGATCAGCGTCGGCCCCAGATTGGTTCGTGCGCGCTCGGCGGCCCAGTGGGTTGCGGCGTAAACAGCTAGGAAATCGTTGCCGTCGACCCGGAGTGCCGGCACGCCGTAACCGATCGCGCGCGCGGCGAAAGTGGTTTCGTCACCGCCGGCGATCCCTTGGTAGCAGGAGATCGCCCACTGATTATTGACGACGTTGAGGATGACTGGTGCGCGATAGACTGCGGCGAACGTGAGGGCATAGTGAAAATCCGCCTCGGCGGTGGCACCGTCGCCGATCCAGCCGGCAGCGATATGGTGATCACCCTTGTAGGCCGAGGCCATGGCCCAGCCGACTGCCTGGCTGAATTGGGTGCCAAGATTGCCGGAGATCGAGAAGAAACCAGCTTCGCGGCTGGAATAGAAAACCGGCATCTGTCGCCCTTTCAGCCGGTCGCCGGCGTTGGAGTAAACCTGACACATCATGTCGACGAGCGGCCACTCACGCGCGATTAACAACCCCTGTTGACGATAGCTCGGGAACAACATGTCGCCGCGCTCGAGCGCCAATGCCTGTGCCACGGCCACACCCTCTTCGCCGGTGCACTTCATATAGAAGGAGGTCTTGCCTTGCCGTTGCGCACGGTACATGCGGTCGTCATAGGCGCGCGTGAGCAGCATGACCCGTAACCCACGGCGCAAGGTATCGGCGTCAAGCTTCGGGTGCCAGGGGCCGACGGCTTGGTCGTCATCGTCGAGTACGCGGATTAACGTGTAGGCATGGTCGCGCATATCGAAAGGGGCGGTCTCGATCGCGGGCCGATCCACCGACCCTGCCTTAGGCAGGCGTAAATCGCTGAAATCTGCGGCCTCACCCGGTCGGCGCTTGGGTTCCGGTATATGCAATCGAAGCGGATGATGACGTTCCATGGGAACTCCTGACCTGTTTGCGTGAGTATAAGGCGAATAACCCACCTGTCGTCGAAAGACATGTCTGGGGCCTGGGGTCATCGGTATGTCACTGTCGACGCCGAGAACGATCAACACTTCCAGCGCGACTCAGTCGTTGCGAGGAGGTGCTGGGGCCGAGTCGCCGAGCGCGCCGTAAAGCACCGCCGGATCATCTGGCTCAGAGGTGTTTGTTAAAGGTCAACACGGGATGTCGGGAACAGGAAGTTTGTCGACTCCGCTGAGCGTGGAAGATCGCGGTCCTGGGATTGCAAACCGCACCTGAGGTTCCTAAATCATCTCCACCCTAGATCTTCAGACGCTCCGCGTTAGCAGCCATCACACTATCCAGGGTGGCGATTGATTTGGCGCCGATTTCCGGCGCCACGGCGAAATTTATCGCGTCGCCAGCTCGGAGTCCGTGCTTGCGCTGCAGCCCTAACTCGGCAGCATTCTGAAAAGCGGCTCGACTCACGGGAAGAAGGCGCAGGTCGCTTTTCGTCAACCCAATTCGGCGTGGTACAGCGCGCGTGTTCGCGTGGGTTCACCGCAGGTTCGCGTACACGATCCCAAGCACATGTTCGGTCGACGTTTACGCGCGGCCAACATGAGCTTTGAGGATCCCAAGACTTGCTCGGACACAAGTCGGGACGCATCACCACGCACTATTCCGCAGCGGAATTGGAGAACTTGATCGAAGCTGTGAACAAGGTGTGTGCAGTGCAGTCCAAACAACTTCACGCCAGGGCCGAGTGATGCTTTGCGTTTCTGCCCGCGAATGTATTCGAAAGCGATTTCGACAACGTTATTCTCACAATCTTCGGCAACGGGCTGACCTTCCATCTGAACTTCGGAACGAAGGGCACTGCGGCTGCTGTGGGCCCGGCCCCGTTGCCTACCGCTTTTTGATTACTCGGCCCGGCACTGCTGGGTCTTGGATCTCTGCGCCGCTGCGCCGCGTAAACCGCGCAATCTCCGCGTTGAAGGACAGTCTCCGGATGGTTGTTCCGTTTTTGAAAGTATAGGTCCGGGAAGTGGCCCACACGCGACGGGCGCGCTGCGCGCCTCAAAGTGAATTAAGTCGCGATTTCATAGAACACCGGGGTGGGCGCAACAAGTGCGCTCACGTAATTTCGATAGACCGAGCTCGGCAAGGAATGGCAGCGGCCGCGAACGATGGTATTTAGTTTGCGCGAGCGTCGTCCACCTTCTGGTGGACGTTAGTGAACACCGCTGTTTAGCTTCCGCCCCGAAGTCCCCCGCGTCATTAGCGAGCGCAGCACGGTAATGACGCGGGGGAAAATCTGAAGCCCGTCGCGACGTTGCCGCAAGATTTCGGAATGACGGGCGAATGACGCCGTCGGCAAAAGCCACGCGAGCGACTGTCCGCTGGCACGTTGAAGAACCGCTTGTCGGCTTTGCGTTAGTGGGCGCTGAAAGTGGATCGCCAGAACGTCATTGCAAAGTCGAACGCGCAATACGGCATCCCGGACCGAAGATTTGTCGCCGAAGAATCCAAGGCGAAAACCATGACCACCGAAGCGCTCGACAAGATTCGAGATGCGCACGTTCGGATGTCCCTCGAACTCCAGCGGGCGTTCGGGCTGCGGCGTGAGGAAGCCATCAAGTTCAGTCCATCGTATGCGGACCGCGGCGACCATCTTGAATTGAAGGCGAGCTGGACCAAGGGCGGCAAGGCACGCGTGATCCCGATCCGAACGGCGGAGCAACGTGAGGTGGTTAACCGCGCCCCGGCAATTGGCAGGCATGGGCGCGCTCATCCCCTCGAACCGCAATTACATCCAACAGCTGCGGTTGTATGAAGGACAAACCTTGCGTGCCGGTTTGTGTGGCATGCACGGCCTGCGTCATGCGCACGCCCAACAGCGATACCAGGAACCCACCGGTTGGCCATCGCCGGCGGCAGGTGGCCAGGGGGTCAAACACGCTCACTGCCGAACAAAAGGCGCTGGACCACGCGGCGCGACTCGAAATCATCCAAGAACTCGGCCACCTCCGTGAGCAAATTACGACTGTGTATCTCGGTCGATAGTGGCTCGCACCGAACAATAACGACCACGAATTAGCTCCCCCGCATGCGAACCCTCGACCTCAAACAAACGGCCGACTTCTTAAAGATGCACCCACAAACCGTGCGCCGTCTGGCAAAGGCGGGACAACTGCGCGGCGCCAAACCCGGCACGATATTCCGGGTGTTAAGCCGGACGGAATTGAGGTCACGATGGATAACGGTGCGCTCACGATCCGGGGCGAGCGCAACGAGGAGAAACGCGAGAAAAATGATGGCTATCACCGGATCGAACGATCACTCGGCAGTTTCTACCGGCGGTTCGCAATGCCTGATACAGCGGATGCGGAACACATCAAGGCGACAAGCAAGGATGGTGTGCTTGAGATCGAAGTCCCCAAACGCGCTGTTGCCAAGCCGCGAAAAATCGAAGTCAAGAACTGAGTTATCTTGCGGTCCCTCGCCTGGACTTAAGTTGTTCCGGCGGGGGAGCTCTCTTGCCATCGACCTCAGGAGTCGCTAAAAAGCGCGCAGATTCCAATTAACCAACATTCAAGACGGTCGCGCCCCGACATGG
>JAYUEZ010000289.1:0-5015 GCA_043738965.1 Gammaproteobacteria bacterium | reverse complement strand
CCGACGATGATGGGATTACTGCTACCGTACCGGCTGCGTTGATTCGGCACTTCGACGCGGGGGATTTTGAACGCCTTGTCCCCGGTATGCTGACCGAGAAAATTCAGATGATGCTGAAACGCCTGCCCAAGGAACAACGACGCTATTTGTCACCCCAAGCCGAATTTGCGCCGGCGTTGGCCGCGGCGATCGAGGACGAACCTGATCGGTTGCAATTCGCGTTGAGCACCGCCGCGGCGCGCATGACCGGGGCGCGGATTGCGCCCGAGGCATGGGCAGTGGCGGTATTACCGGTGCATTTACGCATGCGCTTCAGTGTCTGCGCTGACGACGGTAACGAAATCGCTTGCGGTCGCGATCTCGCCGCGCTCCAAAGTTCAGCACTTCCGGAAATCGCACACGCTTTTGAGAATTTGCCGTGGGGCTTACCGAAAATTGCGACGGCGGAATGGGCCATAGGCGACCTCCCAGTATGCGTGGAGCGGACGGTCGCCGGCGTTCAGGTACTCGGGTACCCTGGACTGCAGGTTATTAACGACGTCGTGGCGGTTGGTGTCTTTCGTGATCGCTTTGAAGCCGAGCTCCAGCATCGTAACGGCGTCATCGCGTTGCTTGGACAGGCCTTGCCGAGCGTAAAAAAATCCTTGCACAAGGATTTCGCGCATCAAATTCAGCTTCAGCTCCATGTCCGTCGAGTGGGCCAAGGCTCGAATTTTGAAGAACGTCTTCTTGATGCCGCCCTGTGGCGTACGGTCGGCCCGAGACCATTGCCGCGTTCGCAATTGGCGTTCATGCAAATTCGAGAGAGGGTCGTGACAGGTCTTTTCTCGACCTATTCGCAACTGATCGCCGAGCTCAAGCCGATTTTCGCCACGGCGGTGAGCATTCTGAGCGTCGATTTACCGACGGTCGCGTCACGGTGGCCGGAGGTTGCGCGGGACCTTGAAGATCAGCTCCGCGCGCTATTTGATGACGGCTTTCTTGGCGCTGGCGCCGCCGGCATCGAACACTACGGGCGCTATTTGCGCGCGGTTAAATTCAGACTCGAACGTTTAGTCGAGGCGCCACACAAGGATCGCCTGAAGCTGGACCGCTTGCGTCCGGTGCTGGTGCGCTGTGCGGCCAGCGTGGGGACGATGGACGTCGCGGCTACGCAGCGCGTCAAATTTCTAATTCAGGAATTTCGCGTGTCACTGTTCGCTCCAACGCTCGGTGTGGCCGAAAAAGTTTCCGGCGAACGACTCATGGCCTATCTCGATTCGGTCGGCTGCACATGAACGATTCTTCTGTGGTGTTTGCAATCTTCGTGGTCTTCGCGGGCGCGGCGGTGCTGGCGACGCTCGCCCTCTACGCGCGGCAAGCGATGATTGTCGCTTACATCGTTGTCGGCGTCGTGCTCGGGCCGGCTGGTCTCGGCCTCGTCGAAGACGCGCATTGGATCGATGAGATCGCCAAGATTGGCATTATGTTTTTGCTGTATTTGTTGGGTCTGAACATGGTGCCGGCGCAGCTGATACAGATGTTAAAGGAAGCGACGCTGGTGACCCTCGGCAGTTCGATGACGTTTTTTATCGCTGCCACGGGTGCCGCTTGGGCCCTGGGGTTTGGACTGCAAGACGCCTTGGTGATCGGCGCCGCGATGATGTTTTCGAGCACCATCATTGGTCTTAAATTGTTGCCTACCACCGCGCTTCACCACCAGCACATGGGACAGGTCATGATCAGCGTTTTGTTGTTGCAGGATCTGCTCGCGATCTTGGTGTTGCTGGTGCTGCAAGGTTACGGTGCGCCCGGGGGAGGGGTGATCGCTGGCATGCGTGAACTGCTGGCGTTACCGCTATTGATCGGTATTGCCTATGGGTTCGAGCACTATGTACTCGAACCACTCCTGACGCGCTTTGATCAAATTCATGAGTACATGTTTTTATTGGTCATCGCATGGTGTTTGTCCATCGCACAACTCGCGCAGGTGATGGGTCTTTCGCATGAAATTGGTGCGTTCATCGCCGGTGTCGCGCTGGCGGCGTGTCCGGCTTCGATGTTTATCGCCGATAGCCTCCGCCCGTTACGCGATTTTTTCTTGATCTTGTTCTTTTTCTCCTTGGGCGCGGGGCTCGATTTGTCCCTACTGCGTTCGACATTGGCGCCCGCCGCCGCGCTAGCGGCGCTCGCGATGGTACTGAAGCCGTGGGTGTTCAGGCAGCTATTTCTGCGCTCGGAAGAAACCCTCAAACTGGCAACCGAAGCCGGCGTCCGGCTCGGCCAGATAAGCGAATTTAGTCTGCTGGTGGCGGTACTGGCCATGGATGTGGGCGCGTTAAGCCGACAGGCGTCTTATGTGGTGCAGTTGGCGACCGTGCTTACCTTTGTAGTATCAAGTTACATAATCGTGATGTGGTATCCAACTCCGATTGCCGTACGTGATAATCTGCGGCAGGACTAAATGTTATCCCGGTGACTTCACCGGAGCCCTTCAAGCTGATCCCATTATTTTATGCTGCAATCCTTCGAAAGCTTGATCCGCGCGCCCGCGACCGGACTGGTCGGCATCTTCTCCCCGTTGCGCAGCCGCGTTAAGGGCGAAGGCGAGAGCCGGCGCGCGCAGATCGCGCAATTGGTGGGGCTTAATTCGACGCAGCTCATATGCGGTGTTGGCTTCAATCCTGAGTTCGGTCGAATCCCGGATTTGGTGCGCCTCCTCGGCTACCCTGCGCGCGACGCCTTAAGCGCCGATCGCAATTACCAATTCATTCATGACCGGTATCGCAACTTGTCGGTGAATGACATCGTTGAGATCTATACGGTGATCGGCGGCAACCACGGCATCGGTGTCGGCGGTGATGCGTCTGATCTCGTGATTAGCCGCCTCGCTAACCTCGAAGCGCAGCTCGAGGAGACAATTAACCCGATTCTAATCGGTGGCTATAAATTGGAAGTCCGCGCGATCTACGAAAATCGTCTCGCGAGTCCAGCGTTGATCGAAGCGCGTCTCGACCTCAACTACAGCGTGCTGCGCGACATGACGAATGAATCGATGATCATGCTCGAAGTGGGTGCGATTTCACCGGCCGAATTTATCCGTCATCCCGGCGTGACAGGCGAAGAAAAAGGTCGTGCTATCTTCCAGAAATTAATCTCGGTGACCGATGTCGATGCGTATCTCGCGGAACGACCCACGGCGAGCGATGCGGAGCAATTAAAGGTAGCGTGCGCGAGCGTGACCTAGCGGACGCTGGTGGTCGGTGCAGAAGCGCTCGACTTTACCGCCGCGGTTGACGTCATGATGGAAGCTCCCCCAACAAGCGCGCAACACTGGCGCTGAGTGCGCTGTGCTCCGTGGCGGTCAACGCCGTGGGTCTAAACCGCGCGGCGTAGTAGAGATCGATTGCGCGGTTCAACTCTGCGCTTCTGGTGGTTCGCCAATGGTGCATTAAAAACGTACGCACGGTGTCCGGCGGGGCGGGACGCAAACCCCGTTCTGCCAGACGGCGCAGTAGCGGTTGCAGCGCGGGGTGTGGCGGTGCCGGGAATGACACAGCGCGGGTCGCGGGGCGGCGCGCAAGGGGTCGCAGCCGCCAGATCAGCGCCGCGAGCAGCACCGGTAGCGCGCCTAGTAGCCACGGTGACGGCTCGAACTCGACCTGCTGTAGCCGCTCGAAGCGCAGTCTGAGCCAATTCCCCCAATCGGTCGCCCACACCCAACCGGGCGCCGCGGACGCTTCGTCGTCATACCACTGCGCGGGCGTGGTATCGATCACTTGCCAGCGCCCATCAAGGTAGGCTTCAACCCAGGCATGAGCGTGGCGCGCGCGTACCAGAAAAAGGTGTTCGAACCCACTGTATTCGGCCGAGACATAGCCAACGGCGTAGCGCGCGGGAATATTGGCCGCTCGTAACAACAACGTGGTGGCGCTCGCGAAGTACTCGCAATGCCCCCGGCGTGTTTTGCGCAAGAACTCCGCCAATGGCATTCGCCCGGGATAATAGTCAGGTTTCACCAAGCTGTAATGGAAGTGCTCACGGAAGAAGGCTTCGATCGCGCGCAACGCGACTTCTGGAGGTTGCTGTAACGCGCCTGCTTCGCGCGCGATATCATTTATCAGGGTGGCGTATTGCGGCGGCACGTTAAGGTCGGCTGGCGCCGGTATATCGCGGGATTCTTCCAGATTGAAATCGACGGCATAGCGCAGAAAGCCTGGGCGCGCTTCGGCGACGACGGTACCGAGGTCGTTAACCTGTAATTCCAATAATTGCTCGCCGCTCACCGCGGCGGCCCCGCGCGGCAGCGCCAGTGCGCCTAAGTCGCCGCGCCGTTGGTCGGTGATCTGCATGTGGCGCGCCGCGTCGCGGGTTTCTCGGAGCCGCCATTCGCGCTTGGTCGTCAGTTGATCAAGGGCGTGGAGCGGATGGGCCGCATTACTCCAAATGCCATTCAGAAAGTGTTGATAGCGCGCTTCCGTAAGCCGCAATGGCAGCGGCAGGTTAAGCGGCGCCTCGACGCGCAAGCGGATTTGGTTCGATAACTTTAGGCGGCCGAGCGAACCGAGTGCCGTATAGGCGCGATCTGGATTTTGCGGCATCCAACCCAGGTTGCCGATGGCAGCTTGAGCGAAATCACCGAGCACGGTTTGACTGTGTTGCAAGCTACGGTGCAGGCCATACGTGAGGCCCAAGGCAGCGACGAGTAACGCGCTCCAGATCGTTAATGGCCAGGTGTCGTTGCGATTTGCGAATAACAGCAATGCGAGCGACAGGGCCACGCCCGTGGCGTACCACGCGTTCGGTAGCCCCCCGGCGCTCGCGGCCACCAGGGCTGTCGCGCCAAGCCCAAACCGAAGATCGACCCACTGGATTGGCACGGGGCGCCGGCGCCGCAATGCGCGCGCCAGTGCCGTCGCCGGCGTGCGATCGCAAGTGCTATACAGCTGAAGGCAGGTGAGCGGGAGCAGGAATAAGGGAAAAATGCTCAGTAAAGAATACGTCGCGTAGGGGCCGCGATCGTAAAATTGATAGGT
>JAYUEZ010000288.1:0-13295 GCA_043738965.1 Gammaproteobacteria bacterium | reverse complement strand
CCGGATCTTGTTCCTTGAAGCAGCCATCGGCGGTGATCGCCGAGGTTGACTCGGCGACCGATAGTGCGGCATACGCTTTGGCCGCTGCGTACGGATTGCCGAAACCACCCGCGGCGACTGCTTTTTCTGGTGTGACCGTGATGCGTGGATAGGTCGGCGCATTGCCTGCCTTGATCGACTCAATCACGCGATTGAGTTCGGTTTGCACCAAGCGCAATACACCGGTCGCGGCCAACACCTTGATCACATCGGCATTGAACAGCGCCATCTCGGTGGGATCGAGAAACTCACGCCGCGCGCCGATCATCGAATCCGCCGGAAAAATCATGAAGCCCTGTCCGTCCGGCACGCTCATCACCTGTTTGCCCTCGTCGTTTTTCTTGAAGAAAGCCTTTTTCGATGGGCCATCGGAGAGTGTGATCAGTGGGATCCCGGCCGCTGCTATGGCTTTGCGCGAATTCGCAGGGCCGCCGAGTGCGGCGTTGGGACTGACCAGTAATAGGAGTTGTGGTTGATAGGCGAGGATTGCGGCGGTTGGTTCGGCGCAAGATTCCGGATCGAGTTTGGCCCCGCAGGTGAAAGCGCGAACTTCCAGATCTTCGCGATCAGCACGTTCGTCGAGCAGCAGATCGAGGAGGGGAGCCGCGCCGATGCAGCCGAGTTTTAGTACGCCGAGTTTGAATACGCCCGATGCCATCGGAGTCTCCTCAAGAATTAAAACTGTTAGTGCGAATCGCTTTTCTTATTTTCTCCTCACCCCGGCCCTGCTTACAGCTGCACGTATTCGTACGCAATCGGCATATTGTTAATGCCGCGATCCGGGGGTGCGATCCATCCGGCCATTTTGCCCGGCGTGACGACTCTTTGCATCAAGCTTTTCACATGCACGCGATCGTGTTCGCTCGGTAACCATTGCGTGAGCCCTTCGGCGTAGGCGGTGGGAGAAATTCGGCGGCCTTGCAGATCAGTGGGGACGTTGGCCCACGACCCAATGCCGCGCCGAAACTGTGTGGATGGCAGGGTTAATACGACGTTGACGCCAGCACGTTTAATCATCATGTTCCAGCGCTTCATGCCCATCTCGCAGTCCTTCACGTAGGCCGCGCGTGCGACTTCGTTCATCGCGTTACGCAAGGGAACTTGCTCGATTCTGGTTGAGTTCGCGTCGTCCGGGACGGTGAGTTCATAGCTCGCATCGAGGCACACGTGCTCGGTATAGAGGCCTTCGTCGGGCCGGCCTTTAATCCCATTGGCGAACGTGGTGGCGGCGTTCGACGAAACTTCGGAGCCGAACAAATCGAGTGACGACGTGAACCAAAAGTTGAGATACCGCTGCAGCAACGGCAAGTCGATGCCGCCGGCGCGCTGAATGCTCGCCGGATCGTCGGTGTTCTGTTCTTTCATCAACTCCAACGTGCGGCGGACCACGCGGCTTAAGCCGGTTTCGCCGACAAACATGTGATGCGCTTCTTCGGTCAACATGAAGCGGCAGGTACGCGCCAGCGGATCGAACGCCGATTCGGCGAGGCTCTTCAATTGATACTTGCCGTCGCGATCGGTGAAATACGTAAAGCAGAAAAACGATAACCAGTCATCGATCGGCTCATTAAACGTACCCAAGATGCGTGGTTTGTCGACATCACCCGAATGCCTCGACAGTAACTCTTCGGCTTCCTCGCGCCCATCGCGTCCGAAGTAGGCGTGTAACAAATACACCATCGCCCACAGGTGCCGCCCTTCCTCGACATTGACCTGAAACAAATTGCGCAGATCGTAAAGCGACGGACAGGTGAGGCCCAACAGACGTTGTTGCTCGACCGAGGCCGGCTCGGTATCGCCTTGAGTAACGATTAAGCGGCGGAACTGTGCGCGAAATTCGCCCGGCACCTGTTGCCACACGGGTTGGCCCAACAGATCGCCAAAGCCAATCGTGCGCGCCGGATCCTGATCGGCTAAAAAAATGCCCCAGCGATAATCGGGCATCTTCACCTGGCCATAGCTCGCCCAGCCTTCGACATCCACGCCGACGGCCGTGCGCAGATAGACTTCGTTGCTGCCGAATTGCGGACCCATCTCGTTCCACCATTCGATGAAGCGCGGCTGCCAATGCTCCAGCGCGCGTTGCAGGGTGCGATCACTCGCGAGATTGACGTTGTTTGGAATGCGTTCGCTGTAATTAATACTCATGGCTTGCCTCGCTGCGGGTTAAACCCGTTCCCAATTAAATTGCGCCTTGCTACCGGTACCGAAGACTTTGAGCGCGCCGTGTTCACCGACCGCGTTGGGTCGGATGAAGATCCAGTTTTGCCAGGCGGATAGGCGGCCAAAGACGCGTGTTTCCATGCTTTCTTGGCCGCCAAAACGGAGCGAAGCCTCCATGCCGGTCAGTGCATCGGGTGACAAGCTCGCGCGTTCCTCCACGGCGATGCGGACTTCGTCGGCCCAATCGATATCGTCCGGCGCGAAGGTGATGAGTCCGAGCGCGAGCGCGGCTGCGGCATCTAATGATTCGCCCACACGCGCTTCAACCGCCGCCACCGGCGCGATTTCGCCACAGAAGCGAGTGAGTAATCGAGTCTGATGATTGACCATCGGATAACGACCAAAATTTGCCGCTGATAATGTGATGCGCGGCGCTTCATCCGGCGTGTCCGGTAATTGCAACATGTAGCTGCGATCGGCAGCCAGCAGCAATTCGGCGAGTGTGCCGGCGAAGCAGGAATCTTGATCCACGATCGCGAACAGCGTACGTGAGGAAACGTCGAGGCGCGCCAGCGTTCGTCGCAACATGCCGATAGTTTCAGCGACCAACCAGTCGCGCGCGTTGGCGGCAAGGATCGCATCGATCTCGAGCACCACGCTGGCCTTGCCGCGAGTCTTCAGGATCCACGTGCCAATCTCGAGTTCGTTCAAGCGTAGCAGCAGAATCGCATCATCCAATTCGCGCGCCATCGCCAGCGGCCACCACGTTGCACCCGCAGTATGAATGCCGGCGACATCAGTAGGGCCTGCCGTGTCGGGCGCTGTGACCGTGATCGTCGCCGTGCGCGCTACGCGATCAAGGCTGACATCAACGTGTGTGTAATGCAGACCACTCTCATCGATCACGCGCGCCAGCGGAGTCAGCGTGATGCCCTGGCCGGCCGCACCGCGCGGTGCGATGGCGCCTAGCGCTTGAATCCGGGCTGCGGTCGCGTCTTTAAATTGCTGTGGTTTGGCGATGTGATCGACCAAACCCCATTGTTGTGCGCGATCGCTGCGTACGCCTTCGCTGGTGGTGCAAAACACATCAGCCAAATCACGGCGCACTCGGCGTTTGTCGATCAAGCGCGTTAACCCACCGGTCCCGGGTAGCACGCCAAGCAGCGGTACCTCCGGCAAGCTCACCGTCGACGAGCGATCATCAACCATCAAAATTTCATCACAGGCGAGCGCGAGTTCATAACCGCCACCTGCAACCGTGCCGTTCACCGCGGCTAGAAAGCGCAAGCCTCCGTTACGACTAGAATCTTCGATGCCGTTACGCGTCTCGTTGGTGAACTTGCAGAAATTCACCTTCCACGCGTGACTCGAAAGTCCCAGCATGTAGATGTTAGCGCCCGAGCAAAACATGCGTTCCTTCATGCTAGTGAGCACCACCACGCTGACTTCGGGATGTTCGAAGCGAATGCGCTGCAAGACATCGTAGAGTTCCATGTCCACGCCGAGGTCGTACGAATTAAGCTTGAGCTTATAGCCGGGCTTAATACCCTTATCTTCGGCGACGTCCATCGCGAGTGTGGCGACGCTGCCTTCGTAACTCACGCGCCAGTGCGCGTAAGAGTCTGGACTGCGGTCATACAGCACATAATTCGTTGGGGTCGATGCTTGTAGAACAGCATTCATGCTGTGTCACTCCTTGCCATTAATGGGATGGGTGTCGAGCGCCGCCACCAGCGCCTCGAACACGGTCGAAAGATCTTTACCCGAGGTATCGAGGGTCACGTCGGCTTGCGCATAGCTTGGCCCGCGTTCGTTCAAAATGCCGCGCAGATCGTCCATGGCCTCGGCGTGCCCCGCCATCGGCCGCATATCGCCTTGCGCGATCACCCGCGACATATGTTCCTCGGGCGCCGCTTTGAGCCATACCGTGTGACAGGTACTCAAGAGCAGCGCGTAGGTGTCGGGTGCCGAGACAATGCTACCGCCAGTCGCGATCACGCAGCGCGGGTGGCTTTTGACCACTGCTTCCAAACACCGTCGTTCGAAGCGACGGTAGGCGCTTTGCCCGTAGAGTAGAAACAATTCTTCGAGCGAGGTGCCAGCAGCGGACTCGATCTCGCGATCGAGTTCCACGAAGGGACATTCCAGATGAATCGCGAGTTTGGCGCCCAGTGTGGACTTCCCGGCGCCGCGCAAGCCCAGTAGCGCCACGCGCTCAGCGCGTGCTGGGTGGTCTTCACCGAATTCGCGCTGCAATTGGCGGCGAATTCGCCCGAGCGCTGGGGCAGGCAAACGCTTCAATAATTCTTGGAGCAAAATTAATTCAATTGGCGGTGGTGCTCGATCGTCGACCAACTCCGCCAGACTAAGATCGAGTGCCCCGGCGATTCGTTGTAACACCAGGACCGACGCGTTACCACGGCCGGTTTCGAGATCAGCGAGGTAGCGTTCCGAGACCCGTGATTGCGTCGCGAGCAGGCGGCGACTGGTGCCTCGCCTAGCCCGCGCTTGACGTACGCGTGCCCCGAGATTACCGAGGAGCGCGGCCCCGTCTGTCTCGGGAGTCGGCTGGAGGGGCTCGGGCTCAATAGTCCTGGCGGTCTCTGAGGTAGGTCGCATCAATGCAATATAGTGCTTTGATTATTTATAAACTGAAATATAATGCACTAATCATCCGGGCAGCAAGCGCGGATGTCACGAAATTTCGTCACCGTGCTTGGGAGAACGCGCTATGTCCATCCGAATTCTTGTCGGCACCACCACCGGCAACACACAGTACGTCGCTGAAGAGGCCTTATTCAACTTGGAACAGCAGGGCGTCAAGGCCACGATTTTGCAAATGGATGAACTCGACGCCACGGTCTTCGAAGCCGATGCGCTCTACTTGGTCTGCATGTCGACTTACGGCTATGGCGATGTCCCGGCCAATTCCAAAAAACTTTACGAGTCCCTGGTCAAAGACCGGCCGGATCTCTCCGCGGTGCGTTACGGTCTCATTTCGCTTGGCGATACGTCGCATGCGCAAACTTATTGTTTCGGCGGCCGCCGCTTTGATCAGATCCTGACTAAGCTCGGCGCCACTCGCATTGGTGAGGTGCTTACACATGACGCTTCTTCTGGCGTGATGCCAGAAGAAGCCGCCGCCGCTTGGGTTGGGCCGTGGTTTGTGCAGGCCCAAGCGTTGGGCGTCGTTAGTGCGTAAAGATCATTTTCCTGCCTTACCCTAGCCCGCTTCATAGACGAATTCGGAAGGAGCTTTCGTGAGTGCTCTCCTATCCACCGCGGATCACAGTGTGTCGCCGCCGCGCATTCACATCCCGCGCAACTACAATGCTGCTGTCGATCTTGTCGAACGGAATTTATTGGCGGGACGCGCGCGCAAGCTGGCGTATATTGATGATGCAGGCAGCTACACCTTCGGTGAATTAGCCGCGCGCGTGAATCAGGCAGCCAATGCGCTACGCGCGCTAGGTCTTGGCCAGGAAGATCGGGTGATGGTGGCACTGCTCGACACCATTGATTTTCCGACGGTGTTTTTGGGCGCGATAAAAGCCGGCATCGTGCCCATCGCCACCAACACGCTGCTCACGACCAGCGACTATCGATTTATGTTGAATGATAGTCGCGCGAAAGTGCTGATCATTTCAGCGACATTGTATGCGCGCTTTGAACCGGCGATCGCCGACGCGCCACATCTGCGCCACGTAATCGTGTCCGGTGACGGCGCACCGTCCCAAACCAATCTCAAGACCCTAATGGATAAGACCTCGATCGAGGCTTCGCCAGCGCCGACCACGAATGATGAACCCTGCTTTTGGATATATTCGTCGGGCTCGACAGGCGTGCCGAAGGGCACGGTGCATCCCCATTCGAGCTTGATCCACACCGCCGAACTTTACGCGCGGCCCATATTGAAATTGTCCGAGCACGACATCGTTTTCTCCGCCGCTAAACTCTTCTTTGCTTATGGTCTTGGCAATAGTTTGAGTTTTCCGTTGGCCGTCGGCGCCACGGCCATCTTGATGGCGGAACGCCCGACACCAGACGCGGTCTTTAAGCGGCTAACGGAATTGAAACCGAGTGTGTTCTATGGCGTGCCGACCTTGTACGCGGCGATGCTCGCCAGTACCGACGCGCCGACTCAGGCCTTGGCGCTACGCGTTTGCACCTCGGCAGGCGAAGCGCTACCGGCGGATGTTGGTCGTCGCTTCACCGCGCGCTACGGCGTCGATATTTTGGACGGCATTGGCTCGACCGAGATGTTGCACATCTTTCTATCGAATCGTTTGGGTGAAGTTCGCTACGGTACTACTGGCAAGCCAGTGCCGGGTTATCAGCTTCGACTGTGCGCTGACAATGGGGATGAAGTCGGTGCCGATGAACTGGGCGAATTGCAAATCAATGGCCCCACCGCGGCATTGATGTATTGGAACAATCGCGCGCAATCGCGCGATACCTTTGTGGGCCCGTGGACTCGCGCCGGCGATAAATACACTCGCGATGCCGCAGGCTACTACACCTATGGCGGGCGCACCGACGACATGTTGAAGGTGAGCGGGCAGTATGTGTCGCCATTCGAAGTGGAAGCCGCGTTGATGACCCATCCCGCGGTACTCGAGGCAGCCGTCGTCGGTCGCCAAGATGAAGATGGACTCACTAAGCCGCAAGCCGTCGTCGTCTTAAACGAGGGTGAAACACCGGATCCCGAGACTGAATTCGCGCTCAAAGCGCATGTGAAAGCCTTGCTCGCACCGCATAAATATCCGCGGTGGATCATCTTCACGCAGGAGTTGCCGAAAACCGCGACCGGTAAGATCCAACGGTTTAAACTACGGGGGTAATGACCGATACCCACTCGAGTGTTCAGCGCGCCAACTTCGCAGTAAATCCGGTCCTAGTGATGCGAGTAATAATTGTCGCGCTCGGCGGGCAATGGTTAGCCAGTCACTCGGTTTCCGCCGCGGAACGCCCGTTGGTGACGCCACTCGCGCACGCCCACTATTCGCGCGCTGGCACGTCGAGTGAGATATCGATTTTCATGGACGCGCTAGTCGCGCGTTATCCGGCCCTTGTAAGCAAAGAGATTATCGGGCAATCCGTTCAAGGGCGCGACATCGAAGCGCTGCGCTTACGTACGAGAGCGAAGGGGAGCACCGAGCGTCTTGAAGTGCTACTGGTCGGGTCACAGCATGGTGCGGCAGAACCGGCGGGAGGCGAAGCGCTGCTCGAAATCGCGCTTGAGTTTATTATGGCGAAACCGCCCCCGTGGCGCGACCTCGAACTCACCTTGATTCCGAACGCGAATCCCGACGGTCGTGATTTGCACCGCCGATCGAACGCCAATCACGTCAATATCAACACGGATTTCGTGCTGCTGTCGCAGCCTGAGAGTCGCGTGCTGAAGACAGCGCTCGCGCGTTTCGCGCCCCAGGTAGTTCTCGATGCGCATGAATCCGCGGTGTTGAAGCGCCAATCCTTGGCGCGCGATGGCTTTCTCACCGACTTTGACGCGCAGTTCGAAGTAGGCAATAACCCGAGTATTCCGGCCGCGGTGCGCGACTTTACTTTGAATAATTTGCTGCCCACGCTGCTCGCGCGCGTGACGCAGAGCGGACTGCCCGCGCAACGTTACATCGGCGAAATCACGAGCCTCAAACAACCGATCACCAACGGCGGGCTAACGCTTCGAAATTTTCGGAACACAGCTGGCTTAAGCGGCGCGGTATCGTTTCTCATCGAGACCAAACTCGATTCGCGTACCGACACTTTTAAGACCTATCGCAATATCGCCGTCCGCGTGGACCGTCAGTTGAAATGCATTCATGCTTTCCTTGATCTCGTGCACGAGCGGCGTGCGGATATCTTGGAGCGAGTACGCGCCGCGCGCGCGGCCTTGCATGTAGAACCCCTGACACTATTTGCCGCCTACGTCGAAGATGCCGCACATCAGACTGTCGCCATTCCCTTGCGGCGACTAGCGACCCGCAAATTAGAGAACCACGAATTTCGTGATCATAGAAAAGTAATCGCCGATCAAGTCATGCCCTATCCCCCTATGCTGGTGATTACCGCGCATACGGAGGTGCTGCGCGAGCTCCTCGAGCGTCACGACATCAATTTCTGGAGTGTGTCGCAACCGCTGACGGCTGAAGTGATCGCGAGCCGCTTTGGCCCGGTCAGCAATGCAGCGGCGCGTTGGGAGAACACGCAACAAACCAAGGCCAGCATCGATCTGTCGCCGCATAGTCTACTGATTGATCTCGCGCAACCGAATGGTCGTTACGCAGCGCTGTTGCTCGATCCGCGCTCGACCAGCAGTGTGTTTCGCACGCCAGAATATGCGGCATTGTTAAAGCCCGATGAGGATTTCTTTATTTATCGCACCTTCAAAGGTGCGACTCGCGTAGCCCCGTGACGCGATTTGCGACCCCGCTTGAGCAGCATGACTTTAGCCGTTATTCGCGCTCGGAAGAGATCGCTGAGTTTCTGCGGTGTCTGGTGACAGAGGGTTCCGGTGTACGCGTAGCTACGCTTGGTCATTCCGCGCTGGGACATCCGCTACTTGCGCTAAACCTCGCGTCCACCCGGTCAGCCGTGCTCCACCCACGCGCCTTACGTGTACTCATGGTGGGCTCGCAACACGGCGCATCCGAGGCAGCGGGTGCCGAAGCGCTTCTCATGTTGGCGCGCGCAATCCTACTGGGCGATCTCGCGCCATTGCGCGAGGCTATCGAGTTCATGTTGATCCCCAACGCGAACCCCGATGGCCGCGAACTGGATTCAAGTAAAAACGCCAATGCGATAAACATCAATCGCGATTTTGTGTTGCTCTCGCAGGCCGAGAGCGTGGCGTTGGACAGCGTGGTCGCGAATTTCGCGCCCGATGTGATCTTGGACGCGCACGAGTCGGCCATCTTGAAGCGTAAGACCCTCGGGCGCGAAGGCTATGTGACCGAGTTCGAGGCCCAGTTTGATGTCGGGAATTCACCGGCGATCCCGGCTGTCCTGCGCGCTTATGCCGAAGATGAACTATTACCGGCGCTGATCAGTGCCGTGTCGGCACGGGGCTTGCCGACGCAGCGCTATATCCGCGAAATAAGCTCCACCACCCAACCGATCACCAACGGTGGGCTTAGCCTTCGTCGCTTTCGAAACAAAGCCGCCTTACACGGCGCGTTGTCGCTGCTGCTCGAAACGCCGATGGAACCGCAGGGCGATCCGCATCCTACCTATCGCAACATCGCGATACGGACCGAGAAGCAATTGCTGTGCATGCGCGAGTTTTTACAGGTGATCCACGCGCGGCACCTAACGGTGGTTTCGATCATCGATGTGATGCGTGCAACAACACACATCGAACCCTTGCTGTTACGTAGTGAATACGTGCTGGATACCAGCCACCCCGAGATCACGATTCCGCTCCGCCGTCGCGACACCGCGGAACGCGTCCCGATTACCTTTCGCAACCATCGCGTGGTCGCGACGCGCCACACCATTGAGTTGCCGGCGGCATATATCGTGACGGCGCATACCGCACTGGTGGCGGCACTGCTCGCGCGTCATCGGTATCCCTTCGAAGTGGTGAGCACCGCGATCCGATTACAGGTAAAGGTACGTCGCTTTGGTCGTGGTCGCGCGGAGCAAGACGGCTTTATGTTGATCGACGAAACCGAGCGCGAGCGGCGAGTCGAGCCCGGCGCCTTGCACGTTGCATTGCGCCCGGCGGGACGGCTGTTGCCGATGCTGCTTGATCCACGATCGAGCAGCGGTATTTTTCGTTATCCGTCATTTGCGCGTCTAATAGAGCCGTCGGCGGAATTTTTTATACTGGAAGTAGATCGGCGCTAGAGGCCGTTGGCACACAGAAGGGAGGGAACCTGTATGACGCAGAAAACGTATCGCCTTCGCGGGATCGCGGCAGACACTGGCGGGTTGCCACACGCGCCAGTAACGACCCAAGTGAGTTTAACCGCGCCGCGCCGCCTGATGCCGGGGCGCACGCGTGATGGCGACGGCGACTCGCTCGAGGTCGCCAGTGATGATGCAGTACGAATCGAATTCGAAGATGGCAGTGTGCTGTGGACCCGTGCCGATCGACTGGTCGCCGACCACGGTCAGCGCGTAACAACGCGCGGTGCCGACGACGCCTGGGAATTCGATCAAGTGATAGTGTCGCGGGCGCCGCTGAGTGCGCGCGGCGAACGTGGCATTTCCGGTGTCGGCATCAAAGTCCTCGATTTCTTCGGGGTCGATCTCAAAGGCCTGGCCGCGGCTGAGATCGGCAAGCGCATCGAACAAAGCCAACTCAAGGAAGCGCCCGGCCTCTATCGATGCCCCTTCGATGCCCCTTTGACGTTGCGCCCGCTTACACCCACCGACCTAATCGCCGCCGACCAGGGGCCGATTCTGGTGTTGATTCACGGCACCATGTCGAGTGCCGCGGGAACCTTCGGCAAACTCTGGCTCGCTACCAATCAAGAAGGCGCGGCGGCGCGAAGTCGCCTGCAGGCGCGCTACGGAGACCGCGTTTTCGCCTTTGAGCACTACACGCTGACCGAAAGCCCCATCACCAATGCGCTGGCCTTGGTAGACGAGCTCGGTCGTCGCCTCGGCGGACGCGCGGAAGTGCACCTGTTAACGCATTCACGCGGTGGGTTAGTGGGTGAGCTCCTTTGTTTGAGCGGGATCGCGGCGCTCGACGCCGCACTTCCCGCCGATCAACTGCAAACGCTGTTCGATAGCGATCGCACGATAGCGCCGCAGCTCGGTTTATCACCGCTCGACACAGCCGCCGCCGCCGCGCATAGCGCCTCCTATGCCGCGGATCGCGCAGCGCTCGGTAAGCTCATCGCGTTACTAAAAGATCCCGCACAAGGCGGCAAAATAATCATCACTCGATTCGTGCGTGCGGCATGTCCCGCGCGCGGCACGACTTTGGCGTCTGGTCGCCTCGATCGCTGGCTGTCGGTGCTCAAGCTGCTCGGGGTTGGTAACGAGTTGCTCGAGGGCGCACTCGATTTTCTGTTGGCAGTCATTAAAGAACGGACCGATCCGCGCACGCTGCCCGGGGTTGAGGCCATGATGCCGGGCGCGGCACTCACCCGCTTTTTAAACCTGCCGGCGCTCAAAACCAGCGCTGATTTGACGGTGATCGCCGGCGATATCGAAGGCGATTCGACCTGGCAGAAATTGAAATTGCTGATGACGGATTGGTTTTATGGTACGGAGCACGATCTGGTCGTCAATACCAGTTCAATGACGGGCGGCTTACAACGCCCTGAGCGCGGCACGCGGTGTCTAACCGCAGTCGGCGCTGACGTCAATCATTTCAATTATTTTGCGAACGCGCCCACCGTACGCTGGCTGGTCGCCGGCCTATTACGCGCCGATACCGATGACGGTGGCTTTCAGTCGATAGCGCTAGCGCCGCGTGATCCGCCGCGGTGGCGCGGCGCCGTCGCGCGCAGCCGCGACGCGACGACACCACGCCCGTTGGCGGTGGTGCTACCCGGCACCATGGGCAGTCACTTGCTGGTTGACGATAAGCACGTGTGGTTAGATTACGCGGCACTTTTCATGGGCGGCTTGAAAAAGCTCAAGCGCGACGCGAATAATGTCTTGGCCGGTGACTTGCTCGACGATTTCTACGGTCCGTTATTGGAATTTCTCGCGCGGAGCCATCGCGTCGAAATCTTCGGCTACGATTGGCGTTTATCGGTACGAGACGCAGCCGCGAAACTGGTCGAACGCCTTGAGATGTTGCTGCCTCGAGCCGAACAGGAGCGGCAACCGGTGCATTTGGTCGCGCACTCGATGGGCGGCTTGGTGGTGCGCGCGATGATTGCCGATGGTGGCCGCGGCAGTGCGCTATGGCGCCGCCTCACGGGGTTGCCCAATAGTCGCTTTCTGATGCTCGGCACTCCCAACCTTGGATCGTATGAAGCCGTGCGCTGGCTGACGGGCTTTAACCCTTCAGAAGCAAAACTCGCGTTGCTCGACTTCACGCAATCGATGGATGGTGTGATTGATCTAGTGCGTGAATATCCCGGACTGCTCGAACTTTTGCCGTTTGCCTTAAGCGATCCGGATTTCGCGGACGTGACGCGCTGGGAAAAAATTCGTAGCGCCACCGATGTGCGTTGGCATACCGCGAGCGCCGCCGACCTCGGCGCTTCGAAATCCACCTGGGCATTGTTGCGTGACGCAGCGCCCGATCCGCAATTCATGCGTTACGTAGCCGGTTGCCAACCCGCGACGGTAATCGATTATGAACTCGCCGACTTCGGCGATCCCAAACTGCCAGGATTGCAGCGCCTGAATTGGATCGCGACAGCGGAGGGCGATGGCACGGTGGCGTGGGCTTCGGGCCGACTCCCTGGCATTCCTACCTGGTATGTGGCCGACACCGGACATGATGCGCTGTGCGCGCAACCGGCGGCATTCCCCGGTTATCTCGAATTATTGATGACGGGCGCGACGGCGCTGCTGCCGAGTGCGCCGCCAAGCACGGCGCGCGATATCGGCGAGGTCCTATCGCGATTCGCGCTGCCACCGACGCCGCCCTGCGATGGCATCCCGACTGAGCAAGAACTTCTGCGTGCAGGATTTGGCGCCGGCCTACCGCCAACCACGCACGGGTTGCGTACAACAACGCCAAGCGTGCAAGTCAGCATTCGTCACGGCGATCTGAGTTATGCGCGCCATCCGGTGTTAGTCGGTCACTATGTGGGCGACACCATCATCAGCGCTGAAAAAGTCCTCGATCGACAACTCGGCGGCGCGTTGGTGCGCCGGCTTGAACTCGGTCTGTATCCCGATCACCTTGGGATGCATGGCGTGTTCTTCAACGAACACGCGGCCGGTAAGCCGGGTGGCGCGATCGTGATCGGCCTTGGTCAAGTCGGTGAGCTCGCCCCGAGTTTGCTCGAGAGTGGTGCCCGCGCCGCGCTGCTCGATTATGCCTTGCAGGTGGCGCGCTGGCCGGACACACGCTTTGGCGCGCCGGGCAAGCGTCGCTCGGCCGCGGTCACGTGTCTGTTGGTCGGCTCGGGCGCGGGCGGCATCACCATCCATGATTCGCTCGAATCGATCCT
>JAYUEZ010000287.1:0-5016 GCA_043738965.1 Gammaproteobacteria bacterium | reverse complement strand
AGTCGTTTCCGGCAACGCTACCGCCAACGCGCGGCCGTGAAACAGCGCGCGTTCATCGACGAGATAGGGGGCGACTAATTCAGCGGTGGTTAGAAAGGTCGTCTGCGGACAGCAGCGCCCAAGTTCGGCAAGGGCCGCTGCGTTCAAGTCACGCGACTCGGACGACCTTATTGGCTGCCGCGTATTGATCGCAGCGTGTGACGAAATTATTCGCGGTTTTGGGCATCGGCACGCGTGCAAATGCCACCCATTCAATAATTTTTTTGCCTTCTTGGACCAGTTCCATGGCGCGTGCATTCCACCGCGCGGTCTCCTCCGTGCCATCTTCAAGCGGCTCAAAATTAAACAGCTCATCACCTGCCGCGACAAACTCCGGCCACACTTCGAAAATCGCCGGATCGGTTTTCATCGTTTCGCTCTCTAACTTGGCGGCCCGCGAATAAGCCAGCACTCGTGCACTTAGTCCGGTGAAACTCGGCAAGCGCCCAAAGGTTTCCACCAACCTGCCGGCAATTTGATCAATGGCGCACATCGACAGTGCAACTTTGATATAGCGCGATTCGTAAAAATCCGCGATTGGCATGTAGAACGCCTTGAGCGGTTCGCCCCACAATTCGTCCAGGCCTTCTTCTCCGCTGTAGTGCAAAACCTGTTTACCCAGTTCGAAGGCTTCTAAAAAACAGGCCTCGCATTCGCGCAAGAGCTCGTTGTCATACGCGATGACGATGCCGCGTTGCTTGAGTTCGAAAATAATATTGAAAATATCGGAACCGCGATTTAATAAAGCGCCAGCCAGCATGGCCGCGTTGACGCGTTGACGCTTGGGATCGGTTTGGCGGTTGTAAGCGCTACGCGCTTCGGCGAGTTTGTAGCCTGGCGTATTGATTCCGGGCTCGGTGTGATGGAAAACGCGTTTGGTGAGTTGGTCGATTAATTCGCGACGGGCAGCTTCTTCGTTTGGCGGAACATCGTAATGACGGATCCAGTAGCCATCGTAATGAACAACGCGTTTACCATCGACCTCACGCAACGCACCGTTGACGGCATCGGCCTCAGGTTGGACGTGGGCTTCACTCGTCATAGCTGCACTCTCAATTCGGCTTACGGCCATCACCATGGGGTATGACTCCAAACTGGTAAGACAATGCACACCTCGGTCCGCGCTTGGCGCGGGGCGCAGATCATACAAACATAGCGACGTATTCAACATCGAAATTTTGCGCACTCAAAAATTGACAACATTAGCGGCCATGCGCATCGGATCTTGTGTTATAAGCAACGCGATCGTTGGGCCGGGTCAAGCGCCGACGTATCTGCTTGATAATTCTGAATTCCGAGAGTGATGCCGACATTTCGTTCGGTCAACCGCCAAACTTTTTGACGAGGGTACGACATGGGTCCGTTGCAAGGCGTAAAAATAGTCGAATTTGCCGGCATTGGGCCCGGCCCACTCTGCGGCATGATGCTGGCGGACATGGGCGCGGAAGTTTTACGTATCGACCGCAAGGTGCCGATCCAGCATTACGCCGGGCAAAAATTTGATTCGTATAATCCAGGACGCTACGGCGTTCTCAATCGCGGTAAGCGTTCAGTGACCGTTCAATTGAAATCACCCGACGGCATCGCCGCCGCCTTGCGCTTGGTGTCGCAAGCCGACGCCGTGATCGATCCGTTCCGACCAGGGGTGATGGAAAAACTTGGACTTGGACCGGACGTTTGCCTGATGCGTAATCCGAAACTCGTCTTCGGACGCATGACGGGTTTCGGTCAAACCGGACCGTTGGCGCAAGCCGCAGGACACGATTTGAATTACATCGGCATCTCCGGCGCGCTGCATATCATCGGGCGTCCGGGTGAAAAGCCGGTGCCCCCGATTAACTACGTCGGCGACTATGGTGGGGGCGCATGCATGTTGGCGCTCGGTATCGCCTGCGGGCTTTTTGAAGCGCGTGGCTCGGGCCGTGGTCAGGTGATTGATGCGGCGATGACTGAAGGATCGGCAATTCTCGCCGCGATGATGTATGGCATGTACGCCCAAGGCGCGTGGCAACCGAAGGGCAAGAATCGAATCGACGGCGGCGCGCACTTCTACGACGTCTATGAATGCGGCGACGGGCAGTATCTAACGGTGGCCTGTGCCGAACCCCAGTTCTACGAACTGTTGTTAGAAAAAATGGAACTCACCGATCCCGAGTTCCGCACCGACCGCATGAATCCGGAGCGGTGGCCGGCGCTGAAGGCGCGCTTTGAGGCGCACTTCAAAACCAAGACGCGCGCCGAGTGGTGTGCGATTTTGGAAGGCACGGATGCTTGCGTCACCCCCATGCTCGATTTCGCCGACGCGCCACGTCATCCGCATAATGTCGCGCGCCATGCCTTCATTGATCTTGATGGCGTCGTCCAGCCGGCGCCCGCGCCGCGTTTTAGTCGCACCGTCCCGGAAGTCAGCCGGCGTCCACCAGAGGCCGGCGAAAACAATCAGGACGCACTCAGCGATTGGGGCTTTTCGACGCTCGAAATTGACGCCCTACGCGCCGAAAATATTATTTGAAACTGAACGGTTAAGGAAATTATCGCTGCGAGGAGTGCAACGAAGAGGCAATCCATGACTGATTCATCAAGCGCTCATCAGGTGACGTCACGGCCCGTAGGAAATTGGTAATCAATAAACTGCTTACGCAATTCCAATTTGCTTAATTTGCCGGTCGCTGTGTGCGGTAATGTCTCGACGAATACGACGTCATCCGGGATCCACCACTTCGCGACCTTGCCGTCGAACCAGCTAAGTAACGCGTCCTTGGTGATGGTCGCCTCATTGGCCCGCACCACCACTAACAGTGGCCGCTCCTGCCATTTGGGATGATGCACACCGATAACCGCGGCTTCTGCGACGGCCGGATGACCGATCGCGGTATTTTCAAGATCGATGGAGCTAATCCATTCGCCGCCCGACTTAATGACATCCTTCGCGCGATCCGTAATTCGTATAAAACCATCGGCGTCGATGCTCGCGACATCCCCGGTCGCGAACCATCCATCGTCATCATGAGCGCCACCACCTCCGTCTAGCCGATAGTAATCCTTACACACCCACAGGCCGCGTACTTTTAATGCGCCAGCGCTTTTCCCGTCCCACGCTAGTTCGCGATTCTCGTCGTCGGCGATTTTAAGTTCGACACCGGGGAGCGCGCGTCCTTGGCTGCACATTTGCTCGGCCAAGGCGGCACCGGTTAAGCCCACCGTCGCGGCTGTCGGGCTGTTAATGGTGCCGAGTGGACTCATTTCAGTCATGCCCCAGGCGTGGATCACGCGGACTTGGTGCCGGTAACGAAACTCCTCCATCATCGACAGCGGACACGCCGAGCCACCGATTACCATGCGATTGAGCGGCTGCAGTGAGCGCTGCGTCGCCTTGGTGTACGCCAGCAACGGCAGACACACGGTGGGGACACCAGCGGAAATCGTCACCCCTTCTTCGGTAATTAAATTGGCGAGAGTCGCTGGATCACTGAGTTTTGGACCCGGGAATACCAACTTGGCGCCCACCATCACGCCGGCGAACGGCAGTCCCCAGGCATTCACATGAAACATCGGCACGATCGGCAAGATCCCGTCGATGGCCGACAGTGCACACGCATCGGGCAACGCGGCCGCATACGCCATCATCACGCTCGAGCGGTGACTGTAGAGCACGCCTTTCGGATTGCCCGTGGTCCCCGAGGTATAGCACAGGCCACTCGCCGTGCGCTCATCAAGCTCGGGCCACGCATAGTCATCCACCGCTGCCGCGAGCAGCGTTTCATAGCAATGCGCATTACGCAGTGTCGTCACGGGCATGTGTTCGACGTCGGTCATCACCACATAGCCGCGGACCTTCGGACATCGATCGGCGATTTGTTCGAGCGCCGTGACAAACAGGGGATCAACGAACACCCATTCGTCTTCGGCGTGATTGATGATGTAGGCGATTTGTTCCGCGAAAAGCCGTGGGTTGATGGTATGACACACACGCCCGCTACATGAAATCGCGTAATACAGCTCGAGGTGGCGGTAATCATTCCACGCCAGGGTCGCGATGCGCGCGTCGGCAGTAGTACCTAAGCCATCGAGGACACGCGCGAGCTGCCGCACGCGGCGGAAACAGTCGGCATAGGAATAGCTATGCCGCGAATTGGTGGTCGTGACTGACACGATTTTTTGGCGCGCGTGACTGCGTTCGCCATGCCGCATGATCGCGGTCAACGTCAGCGGCATCTCCATCATCAGGCCGAGCATGGTCGGTTGACCTCTTAAGCTTATAAATTGGAAGGCCATTCTACCGACCAATAACCCCAAGTCACCCGTCTCCGTGGTAAATTCGCGCCCCATGTCGACCTCCACGCTGATAATCCGCCGACCCGACGACTGGCACGTGCACCTGCGCGATGAGGCGCTACTCGGAGCGGTGTTGGATGCAACCGCCAGCGTGTTCGCACGCGCCGTGGTGATGCCGAATTTGCGACCGCCCATCACGACCACCAGTGCGGCGGCGGCGTATCGCGCTCGCATTCAAGCCGCTCTTGCGCCAGGCACGCGATTTACGCCCTTATTGGCGTGTTATTTGACTGAAGCCATCGATCTCACCGACTTCCATGCCGGAGTTCGTGATGGCGTGTTCAGCGCGGTGAAATATTATCCGGCTGGCGCGACCACTAACTCCGACGCGGGTGTGGCAGAATTCAAGCGCGTGTATCCGCTGCTTGAAGCGATACAAACACTCGGCATACCGCTCCTGGTGCACGGCGAGGTAGCCGATATCCGCGTCGATATCTTCGATCGTGAAGCGGTTTTTATCGACCGCGTGCTCGCCCCCCTACGCCGCGATTTTCCGGCCTTGAAACTCGTCCTCGAGCACGTGACCACGATCGAGGGTGTGGGGTTCGTGACTGACGCAAGCGGCCCGACGGCGGCAACGATCACTCCGCATCACTTGATGTTAAATCGGAATGCCATGTTCGAGCGTGGCCTGCGACCGCA
>JAYUEZ010000286.1:0-1887 GCA_043738965.1 Gammaproteobacteria bacterium | reverse complement strand
CGAACACCTATAAAACGCCGCGACGCGTCGCCGCCCGCTGTCGTTGGCGCCGAGAATCTCCAATGAAGCGTCTGCAGTTATTTCTGCCAAGTATTACGCTGACACCAGAAATAACCTTGGCTGATCGCGCAACGCAATTCGACCTGCTGGCGCGTGTGCTCGGACGCGCGACGCAACACTCAGATCCGACGCCAACCGAAGCCCTGTTATGCGACGCGTTTGGATGCACTGCGCCGCTTGGCGTGGCGGCACTAACCGCGCGCATCGATCTCGACGACGAGATCAATCATGCAGAGCTGCTACGCGCGGATCCGGTGCATTTGCATGTAGATCCGAACAAGGTACTGCTGTTTGGTCCCGCACAGCTCGACCTCACGGCAGCGGAAGCCGACGCGTTTCTGGAGGTTTTGCGCGCCGAATTCCCGCTTTTGGTGTGGCGACGAGCCGCGGCGTCGCCGACCCGCTGGTATATTCGTCGTCCCGCCGACGTGTGGGCCGCCGCACCGTCCGCCGCGTGGTTACATGGACGTTCGATCAGCCCTTTTTTTCCTACGGCGATTACCGAACGTGCTTGGCGTCGGTTGTTAAACGACGTACAAATGGTGCTGCACGAACATCCGCTCAATCAAACGCGCACCGCGCGTGGATTACCTGCCGTCAATGGCGTGTGGGTATTTGGTGGCGGTCCGATTAGCGCTGCGGTGGCAACGCCGATCACCCACACCGTCGGCAATGATGTGCTGTTGCTCGGCCTGGCCGCGGCGCATGGTGTTCGATCACAGCGTAACAACACACCGGCCGCGGCGTTAGCTGCGAGTGGCGAGGTTGTCGTGGTGGCAGGGCCAGCTTTCGGTCGTGCCGCGGAGGAGAGCGCTGCGATCACCCTTGCCGCGATAAATAGTGATTGGCTGCCCGCAATACTGTGGGCCCTTCGCGTGGGGCGAATTCGCCAGCTCGACGTGGTGACTCATGGCCACCGCTCGGTATTACGCGGTTTTGGTGCGTGGTGGCCAACTTCGGCGCGGGCGAGTTTTACCTTTGATGACGGTGATGTGACGTGACGATCCCCAGCCGCATATGCCGTCGCGCGCTTGGCGATGACAGTGCCTTGCCGGCAGACCTGCATCCGGTATTGCGCCGGGTGTTCGCGGCGCGCGGCGCACATGACGCGAGCGCACTCGATCTTTCGCTATTGCACTTATTGCGAACCGATACGCTACTGGATATGGAGCGCGCGGTCGTACTGCTATCTACCGCGCTCAGGCTGAATCAGAAAATTATCTTCGTTGGCGATTTCGATGCCGATGGCGCCACCAGTTGTGCGCTCGGCGTCCGTGCGCTAAAGGCCTGCGGTGCACAGCAGGTCGAATTCCTCGTCCCCAATCGCTTCGAGTATGGGTACGGCTTGACGCCCCCGATCGTCGAGCTGGCGCGCGTGCGCGGCGCCGAGCTATTGGTGACGGTGGATAACGGGATCTCGAGTCTTGAGGGGGTCGCCGCGGCCAAAGCGGCGGGCATGCAAGTGCTCGTCACCGATCATCACTTGCCCGGGGCCACGTTGCCGGCAGCCGACGCCATCGTGAACCCGAATTCCCCGGGTGATCCGTTCGCAAGCAAGGCGTTGGCCGGGGTCGGCGTGATCTTCTATGTGATGCTCGCACTTCGCACGCATCTGCGCGATACCGGTTGGTTTCAATCGAAAGAAATCAACGAGCCCAATTTTGCTGACCTGCTTGATCTTGTCGCCCTCGGGACGGTGGCCGATGTGGTGCCGCTTGATCTCAATAATCGGCGTCTGGTCGCGCAGGGGCTCGCGCGGATCCGCGGTGGCCGCTGCCAACCCGGCATTAGCGCGCTCTTAAAAGTCGCCGGACGTGATCCCAAACG
>JAYUEZ010000285.1:0-5025 GCA_043738965.1 Gammaproteobacteria bacterium | reverse complement strand
CCACATCCTGGCCGCCACCACGGCCGTCGGAAAGAACGTCCTACCGCGCGCCGCCGCGCTGCTGGATGTCCAACCCATCTCCGACATCGCCGCCGTCGTGGACGCCGATACCTTCGTCCGCCCGATCTACGCCGGTAACGGCATGGCGACCGTGAAATCCTCCGACGCCAAGAAAGTTATCACCGTCCGCGCCGCCAGCTTCGACCCGGTCGCCGCCGAGGGCGGTGCCGCCTCGATCGAAGCCGTCGCCGTGGGCGAGCTTCCCGGTCTGTCCAAATTCATCTCCGCCGAGCTGTCGAAAAGCGAACGGCCGGAACTGACCGCCGCCCGCGTCGTGATTTCCGGTGGCCGTGGGATGCAGAATGGTGAAAACTTCAAACTGCTCGATCCGATCGCCGACAAGTTGGGTGCCGCCGTGGGTGCGTCTCGTGCCGCGGTGGACGCGGGGTTCGTGCCAAACGAATTCCAGGTTGGACAAACGGGTAAAATCGTCGCGCCGGAACTGTACGTCGCCGTCGGAATTTCAGGTGCCATCCAGCACCTGGCCGGCATGAAGGACAGCAAGGTGATCGTGGCGATCAACAAGGATGAAGAAGCGCCGATCTTCCAGGTCGCGGATTACGGGCTGGTTGGCGATTTGTTCAAGGAAGTTCCCGCGCTGATCGAGGCTCTCGATAAATAAGGTTTAGGCTTAGAGGCGCGCGCATGGAACGAGAGGCAATGGAATTTGACGTGGTCGTGATCGGCGGTGGCCCCGCGGGCTTAGCGGTCGCGATCAAATTGCGACAGCTAGCGCTCGAACACAGTACCGAGCTCAGCGTGTGCGTCCTTGAAAAAGGTTCCGAAATTGGCGCGCATATTTTGTCTGGTGCCGTGATGGAACCACGGGCATTGGCCGAATTATTTCCGAACTGGCAGGAATTGAGTGCGCCGCTCAAGACGCTGGTCACCGACGATCGCTTCTTGTTTTTAACCAAGAAGCGATCGTTTCGCTTGCCCACGCCGCCGCCAATGCAAAACCACGGCAACTATATCGTGAGCTTGGGCAATGTCTGCCGCTGGTTGGCGCAACAGGCGGAAGCACTGGGCGTCGACATCTATCCGGGTTTCGCCGCGGCCGAGGTGTTGTATCACGCCGATGGCAGTGTGAAGGGCGTCGCGACCGGCGATATGGGCCGGACCAAAACGGGTGAAGAAGGTCCTAATTTCGCGCCCGGCATGGAACTGCATGCTAAGCAAACCGTCTTCGCCGAAGGCTGTCGTGGCTCGCTTACCAAGCGGCTATTTGAGCGGTTTAAGTTGCGCGATGGGGTCGACATTCAAGTCTATGGCCTCGGTGTCAAGGAACTGTGGGAAGTAACGCCTGAGCAGCATCACGCCGGCAGTGTGACGCACACCATTGGCTGGCCAGTCGATCAAGCAACTTACGGCGGATCCTTTCTCTATCATCTCGAGGACAACCTCGTCTCGATTGGTTATGTCCTCGGCTTGGGTTACTCCAATCCTTATTTGAGCCCATTTGATGAGATGCAGCGGTTTAAAACGCATCCGGCGATCCGGGAAACCTTCGCGGGTGCGCGACGAGTCGCCTATGGCGCACGCGCCATCAGCGCTGGTGGGTACCAATCGATTCCGAAGCTGACCTTTCCCGGCGGATTATTAATTGGCGATGCGGCCGGTTTCTTGAATTTACCAAAGATCAAAGGCAGCCACACGGCGATGAAATCCGGCATGGTGGCGGCCGAAAGCCTCTTCGAGCTGCTGCGATCGAAAAGCGAAATCGGCAAAGAAGCGGTCGACTATCCGCATCGATTGCGGAGCTCTTGGTTGTGGGATGAGTTGTATCGGGTGCGTAACATCAAACCCGCTTTTCATTGGGGCCTGTGGCCGGCCCTCGCGTATTCCGCCATCGATACCTACGTGTTGCGCGGCAAGGCACCGTGGACTTTGCACCATACTCCGGACCATACGAGCTTGAAGCCGGCCGCGCAGTGCACGCCCATTGACTATCCGAAACCGGATGGCGTGCTTACCTTCGATAAGCTGTCCTCGGTGTTTATGTCGAATACCAATCACGAAGAGGAACAGCCGTGTCACCTAACCTTGAAAGATGCCAGTGTTCCCACTCGCTTGAATTTGGCCGTCTACGCAGGACCCGAACAGCGCTATTGTCCGGCTGGGGTTTACGAATTCGTGGAAGAAGCGGGCACGCCGCAGTTGCGGATCAACGCGCAGAACTGCGTGCACTGTAAGACCTGCGACATCAAGGATCCGTCGCAAAATATCAATTGGGTGACACCAGAAGGTGGCGGTGGACCCAATTATCCCAATATGTGAGTTCGCCATGCCCAAAGTAACCCTGATTGCCCACGACGGAACGCGCCGTGAGCTCGATATTCCGAGCGGCTGGTCGTTGATGGAAGGTGCAGTTCAGAATGACGTCGGCGGCATTGTCGCTGAGTGCGGCGGCGGCTGTGCGTGCGCGACCTGTCATGTGGTGGTGGATCCGAACTGGTTGGCGAAATTGCCCGCGCCGAGCGCCACCGAACTCGATCTCCTAGAATGCACCGCCGTGCCACGGCACGCAAACTCACGCCTGAGCTGCCAGATTAAGTTGTCTTCCGACTTGGACGGTTTGATTGTTCAGTTGCCCGAACGCCAAACCTAATCCAACTAAATAACGCGCGGACATGCCGCATATCGTTGTCGTCGGAGCGGGCCAGGCCGGGCTGCAGGTCGTTGAGTCCTTGCGGCGTGGCGGTTACACGGACGCGTTAACGCTCATCGGCGATGAACCCTGGCTGCCGTACCAACGACCACCGTTGTCGAAAAAATTTCTGCTGGAGGAAATGGATCCCACCCGTCTTTATTTCCGTCAAACGGAGCATTTCAACAAACAGGATGTGACGTTGCGCCTGGGGATATCCGTTACCCAACTGAACCGTGCAACGTGTGAATTGACATTAAGCGATGGCAGTATCGTGCGTTACGATCGCCTGGCGCTCGCGACCGGTTCGCGCGTGCGAACGCTGCCCGTGCCGGGGGCGGACGATCGGCGTGTATGTTATCTGCGTGGGTTGGACGATGCCGTGAGAATCAAAGCGCGACTGCTCGAGACTAGTCGGGTGGTGATCGTGGGCGCCGGTTTTATCGGGCTTGAAATAGCCGCCGTGGCACGCGCACTCGGTAAGGATGTGACGGTCATCGAAGCCCAAGGGCGGGTCATGCCGCGGGTGGTTGCGCCGCTCGTGTCGGCGTACTTTCAACGCGTCCACGAAAGCCATGGCGTCCGCGTGATGACCGATGCACCGGTGCAGGCGGTGGTGAATTCCGGAGCGGGGCTAGCGGTTCGATTGCGCGATGCGACCGAGATCTCGGCCGAGCTCATCATCGTCGGCATTGGGGTGGTGCCGAACACTGAACTGGCGGCCGCGGCCGGTATTATTTGCGACAGTGGGATCGTAGTCGACGAATTCGCACGCACCAATGATTCCGCGATCGTCGCGGCCGGTGATTGTACCCGGCATCGCAACACGCTGTTCACTGAACCTCATCGGCTTGAATCAGTGCAGAACGCGGTTGACCAAGCCAAGGTCGCTGCCGCAAGCTTGCTCGATGCGCCAGTCCCGTATGCGCAGGTGCCGTGGTTCTGGTCGGATCAATACGATATCAAACTGCAGATGGCAGGCATCTCCACCGGCTACGATGATCTGGTGTTGCGCGGAGCGCCGGAAAGTGGGGCCTTTTCGGTATTTTATTACGCCGGGGAGCGGCTGCTGGCGGTCGATTCAATCAATCGCCCTGCCGAGCATATGGTGGCGCGGCGCTTGTTGTTAGCCGGGACCAAAATCGCCAAACATAGCGCGGCCGATGTGGCCGTTGATTTGAAGTCAGTCATTTAAGAAGAAATCTATGCCGAAAATTACGTATATCGATCTCGACGGCGCCGCGCACGCTTGTGATGTTGCGAATGGCTTATCGGTCATGGAAGGCGCGGTCGCCAACGGCGTGCCTGGGATCTTGGCGATATGCGGCGGGAGCTGCGCTTGTTCGACCTGTCACGCCTATGTCGATTCCGCGTGGATGGCGCGCGTCGGCGCGGCCGCGGATATTGAAGATGCGACGCTCGACCTCGCGAATGACCGTCGGCCCGAGAGTCGGTTAACGTGCCAAATTCAGGTGCGGCCGGAGCTGGATGGGCTGATCGTGCATGTGGCCAAAAACGATTAGCCGCGCTTCGGCGTGGTGCGTCACGGACATAAGCATTCGTCAGCGAATCAAGGTAGCCGCGTCACCGTTCCGCGGCGTCACAACACGCGGCGACTAATACAAGGGGTAATTTTTCGTTCGGTAGCGCCAAGTGCAACTCCCACGCGCCCACCGCGGTGGCGGCAGTGAGTGCGGTGAAACGCATCGGCGCGCATTCGACCGGACTCGCGCCGCGAATTCAAATGGCGGACCTCGCGCCACTCGCGCCGCGACCGTAAGCCATGCATGATCGCGACTATATAGATAAAACCATGATGACTAAATTAATGATTTCCGCGACGTGGGCAAGGGCACCAGCGTGATCGATTTATACGATTTCTATTTGTCGCCAGCGTCGTTCCGAGTCCGGATTGGGCTAAACCTCAAGGGGCTGACGTACCGCGCGGTACCGGTGTCGTTAATCAGGGGTGGCGGACAACAGCTGCTATCCGACTATCGCGCAGTCAATCCGCAAGGATTATTACCCACGCTGATCGATGGCGAATTTGTCGTCTCGCAATCGCTCGCCATCCTCGAGTACTTGGACGAAGTGCATCCAGCGCCGCCGCTACTACCGACCGACCCGGCGGCGCGCGCGCGGGCTCGGCAATTTGCGCAAATGATCGTGGCCGACATTCAATCGCTCACCAATTTACGCGTGCTTGCATATCTTCGCACTACGTTAAAAGCCAGCGATGTCGCACGCGGATTGTGGTTTCGTCACTGGCTGCTCGAAGGCCTCGACGCGCTTGAATTATGGCTAACCGCTGAAGGTCA
>JAYUEZ010000284.1:0-5025 GCA_043738965.1 Gammaproteobacteria bacterium | reverse complement strand
CAAAACGGCGCGACGGTAAAGAGTCCGGTCACCGTGGTGTTTGGATTGCACAATCCGTGGGGCGTGGCGCCGGCGGGTACCAAAATCGATAAGACGGGGCATCATCACCTGTTGATCGACGCTGAACTGCCCGACCTCGGCAAACCGATCGCGAAGGACGCTAATCATCTGCACTTCGGCGGCGGCCAGACCGAGACTGCGTTAAAGCTGGCGCCGGGTCCACATACCTTGCAGTTGCTCTTCGGTGACTTCGCACACGTGCCGCACAACCCCGCGCAGTACTCGGAGAAGATCTCGATCACGGTCGAATAGCATGACGCGGAACTAGTGGACGAGGCCGCGCTTCGTCCCCTATCCTCGCGGCCATGAATACCCCTCACGATCAAATCCTCGAGGGTATTCGCATCCTCGATTTCACCCGCGCGCTCGCCGGCCCCACTTGCACGCGATTATTCGCCGAACTCGGCGCTGAAGTGATTAAGGTTGAATCCGCACCGGGCGGCGATATGACGCGCCGGGTATCAAAAATCCGCAATGAACGCAGCCTCTACTACGTTCAACAAAGCTTGAACAAGAAGAGCGTTTGCGTTGATTTTCGCCAACCCGCGGGACTCGCCCTGCTTAGAGATCTGGTCAAGCAATGCGACGTGGTGGTGGAAAACTTCAAGCCCGGCGTCATCACTGAAATGGGGTTGGGTTTTGACGTGCTGCAAAAACTAAAGCCCGACATCATCCTGTGTTCGATCTCGGCGCTCGGTCAATCCGGGCCATTGGCGAGCAAGCCGGGTTACGATTACATCGCGCAGGCGTACTCGGGCGTGACGTCGATGATCGGCCCGCCGGATGAAGCGCCAATGATTCCGTTGGTCGGCGTGGGGGATGTGATGACCGGCGCGCACGCCGCCTTCGCGGTCGCGGCCGCGTTGCTGTACCGGGCGCGCACCGGCCGCGGCAAGCATATCGACATTGGCCTGGTCGACGCCTACTACCATTGCCACGAAGTGAACGTGCATCAATTCAGCGGCTCGAACGGCGCCATGCGCCCGACGCGCGGCGGACGCCATGTGACGTATGTGTGTCCGGCCGGGGTTTATCGTGGATCGGGTGGTGACATCATGATCATGGCCTTTTTGCACCACTGGCCAGCTCTCTGTCGCGCGATGGAGCGGACCGATCTCATTGCGCTCGAACGTTTTAAAGACGACGCCACGCGGCGCGCCAATCTCCCGGAATTGCTGGGCATTATCGAGGGCTGGCTCCAGACTTTCCCCGATGTCGCGAGCGCCATCGCGCAGATGGAAGCTCATGGCGTGCCGTGTGCGCCGATCCTATCCGTGGCCGAAACCGTAACGCATCCGCATTTGGTCGCGCGCGGAACCGTACGCACCATCAAAGATCGAATCGCGGGTGAATTCCAGATCCCGGGCATGCCGATCAAATTTATCGGCGAAGAAGCGAATCAACCCTTTGAAGCGCCGACACTGGGCCAACACAATGCAGAGATCCTGCGCACCGTGCTCGGCAAGAGCGATGCTGACATCGCGGCGTTGACTGCCGCGGGGGTGTTGCAGGAAGCCGACGTCTAATTCAGCGCAGCGCAAGCGCGGCGTGCGCTTGATAATACGTCCACACATTGTTCGTCGCGCCGCCGCGAATACGCTGACGAACACGTTCGATGGGCCACAGCACGGCGCCGTTGTCCTTGGCTTTCACCGCCAAAATTCGTTTGCCGTTCACGTGCACGAAACCCCACACCCCACCATGGTTGCGGCGGAACACCTCGCCGACATAACTGCCAAGCCGTTGCAGTAGCGGATCGAGCTCCGCGAAGGCGGTTTTGTCACGCCGATAATCGCCATGCAGATCGGACGCGACCTCTTCGATGCGCGCAATGCTGGCATCACTCCAATCGAGTTTTAGATTCAATTCAACGCGCGCGAATTGCACCAAGTCATGGGCTTGCTTGAGTGCCACCCGCTCGGCCGAGTGATCGGCGACAAAGGTTAGATGCGACTCGTGCGCAGTGGTCGCTGTACACGACAGCAGTAGCACCAGAAACAGGGGCAACACGCGTAGCATCAAAAGGGCTCCAGGAGGACGCAGCGGACATTGTCTGCTTCGCGCCTAGGTTGCGCCGTGAACTGGCGTCACCCAACCGCAAACAACTGCAACGCATGGTGAGACTAATTCGAGGCTAGCGGGCCTATAAGCTTCGCACCAATGCGTCAGGCGGACTCCGAGTAGGCGCGCGGCTGGCGAACTTAAGACAGGGTACTTCGATGAAGTTATAAAATGCCACCGCGCCGAGCAGACTGGTGAGGTAGGCGACGACCATCCCACCGAAGGATTGCAACGGCGACAGCGGCCAGCGCGAGAACCACGCATTGGTCAGCAAGCAAATCGGAAAATGAATGAGAAACAGGCTGTAGGAGATTTTGCCGAAGTATGCGATGACCGGACTCCGCGGCCACGTCCGCAGAAACTGCTTCCGCGCCGCGATCATCAGCAAACACGCCGTGGCGCTCGCCACCACCAATCGTGGCCGCCAATCGACGACTATCGCCAAGGCGACCGCGAGCGCGTAGATCCAAAACGCCTGCCGTGGCAGTGCGCCGTTGATCGTCCAACACAACACCATGCCAAAAAAATAGCTGCCAAAAAAATACAGTGCCCAACAATCAAATTCGGGATCGCGATTGATCCAGTATAACGAGAGTAGGGCGAGCGGCCACGTTAAACCCTGCAACACACGGAATGGACTTAGACGACCGAATACCACGAATTTTGCGGCGACAAAGTTCGCGCCCGCGACCAGCAGGAAGCTCAAGATAAACAACTGAAAATCGATCGCGAGATACCAAATACCCGCGCTCAGGGCTTCAAAGTTGAAAATGTCTTGCGCGAACATCGCATGCGCGATGAACTGAATCACGCTCGGTGGGCCAGAAATTGAAGGATGGTCCATCCAGCGATCAGCAAGCGCGTTGGCGAAAATGGCCACCACTAAAGTCGCGAGATACGGCAGCCCGATTCGGCGGTAGCGACGCGCGACGGCGCGACGGCGCGCCGCGAGTCTAACCGGCGTACCGTGCGCAAGTTGCTGCGCCGTGAGAAAGCCGCCGATGACCAGAAATACTTGCACCGCCATCCGCGCATAGTCGTAGAGCACATCAATCGCGAGTGGCGCAAGGGGATAGGCAATATCGGACAACGGACCGTAAAAGGCGAGGTGATGCCAAACGATTAACTGCGACGCGAGGGCCCGCAAAAAGTCGATAAACCTGAACCGCGCACCGCCCGCGATTGCCAATGCCGTGGATGAATTCTGCATATGGGGCGTCTCGAAGATCTGAAAACTTTCGATTTAATTCGAGACTATTTGACTACTTCGCATCAGAGTTCAGCAGCGCGTGCTTAACGCGAGCGCCGATCCCGGACAGGCGCGCGACGGGCTCATTGGCGAACACCAATCGCACGTAATTCGCGCTGCGTGCCGTGCCCCAATTCATCATGGAAGTCGCGGCAATTTTGCCGAGTCGCAATAAGCGCTCCGACGCGTCCGACGCGGTTAACCCCAATGGCGACACGTCCATCAACAGCGACCAACCACCGTGCGGAGGGACGACCGAAAAATCGCGTAATTCGTGCAGCAACACATCGCGACGGCGACTCCATTCGGCGGTCGCCGCGGCAATGCCGTCATCGCGATCAGTGAGCGCGGCGGCGACGGCGTCCATCGCGATACCGGTTTGACACACCACATTGGTGATACTGACCCGCGCGACATCGGCGATTATCGCCGCCGGGCCCACTACCCAGCCGACGCGCCAGCCGATCATCCGATATTCCTTGGAGGCCGAACCCACGGTGATCACTTTCTCGCGCATCCCGGGAAACAATGCGGGATGTAGCACCGGGCGCTGGTCGAACAAGATCCGTTCCATCGCCGCATCGTTGATCAACCAACAATCGGCGCGCTGACAAAACGCGGTCAGCGCCGCCCACTCCGCGTGATTGAACACCGCGCCCGTTGGCATCGACGGACTCATCAACAGCGCGGCGGCAACTGGCTTGGGATCGATCCCGGCGAGCACGTCGAGATCGAGTCGCCAACCATTGGCGGTAGGTACAAGCGGAACATAACGCGGCACGCCACCCGCCAGGCGCACGCGATTGATAAGACCGACATAGGTGGGATCGGTCAGCAACACTTCGTCATCCGGCTCGAGGGTCGCGAGTAGCACGTTCAAGATGCCAGCCAATCCGCCGGCGCTGATCACGCACTCGGTTTTCCAATCGTAGTGTTGACCTGCATGCTGGCCAACGAGGTTGGTGGCGGCTTGCCGCAGGCGATCGAGGCCGAGGAACGGCAAGTAACTGTTCGCGGCATCATCGTCCACCGCCGCGCGGGTCATGGCCAAGGCGTTCGCCGGTGGTCGCAGATCGGTATCGAGATTTTCCAGGCGCAACACCGCGGAGTCACGCAGGCTATCGGCGAGATCGCCCAGCTGCTCAACGCCGATTTTCGAGATGTACGCTAAGCGGGAGACGCTCACCTTCGCACCCTTTCGGAAGATCGCCGTGGAAGCGTAGCAGCTGAAAAATGAATGTTCGCGGAATAGTCCAACAGGATTAGGCGCTTGATTTCTCCGCACGCGGAGTTATGAAGCTGGTGTAGAGGATGAGCGCCAACAACAACGCGGCGAGGATGCCCGAGGATCCAATAGTGCCGAACCCGAGTCCCCCTTTGTCGCTCGTTTTGGTTAGCAAATCACCAAAAGTCGCACCGAACGGCCGCGTGAGCACAAACGCCAGCCAAAACAGCAGCACCCGATTGAGCTGCGTGAAAACCATGGCGAGTGCAATTAGCGCAATAAGACCACCGACAAGGACCGCGCCCCCGAGAAAACCGAGACCGGAGTTATCCGCTAAAAAATCGCCAAAGGCCGTGCCCAGCGTGTTCGAAAATAAGATGGCGACCCAGTAGAACATCTCGACTTTGGGTCGTTGAATATGGCTGACGGA
>JAYUEZ010000283.1:0-1888 GCA_043738965.1 Gammaproteobacteria bacterium | reverse complement strand
CGATGTATTGCACAATCGCCGGACCTTCGGTCAGGCGTTCGCCGTTATCAAGTTCGAGCACCGGCACATAGCCGTTCGGATTGATCTTCAAATAATCGCCGCCACCGTCGAGTGTATGGGCCTTGATATCGACCTTCACCAAATCGACCGGCATGCTCGCTTCGCGCAAGCAGATATGCGGCGAGAGGGAACACACACCAGGGGAAAAATAAAGTTTCATTGGACCTCCATGAAATTATCGCGTCTTATCGTTCACACCAGCGGCTACCGTACCCGATAGCGGCCGCGCCGCCTATCCTAAAAGGGCGCGGGCGAGGGAATTGTTACGGGTTTGTTACGTAGGCGGGCTCCGAACTACCGCGCGAGTTCGAGCGTCTCGGTGAAGTGTGGGACATTACCAAAGCCGCTCCCACGCCAATCAAGCGAGTTGTCAATGAATGAGTTTTTAAGATTGCTGCGACGCGGACTCAAGCCATTCGGTTATGACGTGCGATCACGGCGGACTTACACGCTCCGTCCGCTCGCGAACGCCGAGGCGTATCCGGGGTTAATCCCGGTGACCAACGCCTTCGAGCGCGAACAGCAACCGGTGGCAACCACCGACCTCGGAACGCTAACGGTTTGGGTTCGCACCTGCCTGTCGGCGGGCCGTTTGGCACGGCGTGAGCAGCCATTCACCGGGGTGTCGTTTGCGGAGCATCTCTATCGCTGTCTGTATTCGACCGTCTTGTCGATCAATGACGCGGTTGCCGCGAACCCCGGATTCAGCGTGAAGGTAATGGTTCTCGATGATCGCTCCGCACCGCACGCGCGAGCGAACCTTGAACGATTATGTCGGACCTTGGTGTGTCCGTGGCAAATTGCGACCACGGCCGAGCCTGGTCAAGGCGCCTCGTTAGTCGAACAATTCACGCGCGCGCGGTCCACGGCTGGACTACATTACTTTATCGAGGATGATTACTTGCACGAGCGTGGCGCGGTGCGTGAAATGTGGGCTTTCTACCGTCAAATCTATACTGCGACGGGTTCTCATCTGGTGTTACATCCGCAAGAAACTGAAACACTTTTCCATGACGCCTACTACCCGAGCTATCTTGTGCTCGGTGCTTCGCGCCGCTGGCGCACGATGAGCCACGCCACGCATTCACTATTCGTGCACGGCGACATGGTCGACAAATATTGGTCCTATTTCGAAAATACGCGCCATGTCGGGGATCCACGGCAGCGACGCAAGGGCGCCGAAGCGCAGACCACCAACCGGCTCTTTGAGCATTTGCCTGGATTTTGTCCGGTGCCAGCGGTGGCCGTGCACTTGCAGGCGCCCGCGACCCTGCCGCCGTTTTACGATTGGCGGGCGCTGTGGGATGCGACCGTGTTACCGTTAGCGTTGATCGTGGATTAAATCTTACCGAGGCCCGGTCCATTGCCAACACTCGATTCTTTCCGCGCCACCACCCGTGCATGGCTTGAAGCAAACTGCCCGGCGTCGATGCGCACGCCGATGCCCGAAGACGAGCGCGTGTGGGGCGGACGGCAACCTAGCTTCAAAAATCCCGAGAGCAAAATTTGGTTCGAACGCATGGTCAGTCGCGGCTGGACCGTGCCAACATGGCCAACCGACTGCGGTGGAGGCGCACTGACCACGGACGAGGCGCTGATCTTGAACGACGAGATGACGCGCTTGAACTGTCGCACGCCGCTGTTTGGGTTCGGCATCAGCATGCTGGGGCCGGTGCTACTTAAATACGGGACCGAAGCGCAAAAGGCTGAACATCTGCCGAAGATCGCACGCGGCGAAATCCGCTGGTGCCAGGGTTACAGCGAACCGAACGCGGGTTCCGATCTCGCCAATTTACAAACCAAGGCCGACGACCAGGGTGATCACTTC
>JAYUEZ010000282.1:0-13346 GCA_043738965.1 Gammaproteobacteria bacterium | reverse complement strand
TGATTAAGGATTTATCCGCCTTCAAAAAATGTTTCGCCACCCGATGCGATGGCGTATGCGGTAACTCATCCACCCACACCCAATAGCGCGGGATCTTGATCGCCGCCAGTTGGTCGACGCACCACGTCACTAAATCCGCAACCGCCAATGGCCCGTCTGTCGCGACGATCGCCACTAAAATGTCTTCATCGCCCAATTCCGAAGGCACGCCAATCGTCGCGACCTCGGCGATTCCTGGATGATTGCCGAGAACGCGGTCAAGTTCGGCACCGGCCACGTTCTCGCCGCGCACGCGAATAATATCCTTCTTGCGCGCGATGAAATAAAAATAACCTTGACTGTCGCGCTTGACCAAGTCGCCCGTTAAAAACCAACCGTCACGAAACGCCGCGGCCGTTTGCGCGGCGTCGTGGAGGTAACCGTGAAACGCGATCGGCGTTTTTACTGCGAGTTCCCCCACTTCGCCGTCGATAAGTTCGCGTCCGCTGTCATCTTGCACCTGCATCGCCACAAATGGCATCGGCAGTCGCGGATGTCGCGCCGGCACGCCAATACTGCCCAATTTGTGCGGACCATCGAACGGATTATTACAAGCCCCGGGGATCTCGGACATGCCATAGCCTTCGATCAACGCTGGCACGCCAAATTCTTCGCGAAATACCGCATCGACCTCGGCGCTGATCGGTCCACCATAAATTTTGCGCAGGCGATGCCGTGGATTGAATTCGGTGCGCGGACGTTTGCATAAAATGCTGCCCACCGCCGCGAGGGTGTTGAATTGTGTCGCGCCGACTTCGGTCGCGAAATCCCAAAAGCGCGAGGCACTAAATCCATCGGTCGTGATTAACATCGCACCCGCCGCGAGTGCGCCGCCCAACGAATAAAACAAGGCATTGATGTGGAAAAACGGCAGCACCGTGAGCAATCGTTCAGTGGGCTGCAAATGCATGCGATCAACAAAGGCTTCGGCGGCCCACACGTAATTGCGATGGCTGTGCACCACGCCTTTTGGATGCCCCGTGGTGCCCGAGGTATACACGACAACTAATGCGGTGTCTGGCGTGACCGGGGGCAGCTCAGTAAGTTCGCCCCGCGCGTGCCCCGCGAGTTCAGCGAGAACGTCCTGCGTGCGCGTGGCGAGCAGTCCATAAGTTTCCAGCGCCAAGATTACCGGCCGCGTTTCAAGAGCGTCGATGAGTGCCGGTAATCGCGCGCAGTTGCGCGCCGAGCTCAGGATGATTGCGGGTTTCGAATGCTCAAGCACGAACGACAACTCGCGCGCGGTCAGCGCCGGGTTGGTGGGCACGAACACCGCACCGAGTTTGGCGCAGGCGAGAAAGGCCACCACCATCAAGTCACTATTCTCGGCGACGCACGCGATCAGTTGTCCCGGCAGCGTATCGTGCTGTCGCAGCACTTCCGCGAAACGGCTACTCGCTAGGTCAAGTTCGGCGTAACTGTACTCGCGCGCGGCGAAACGTAATGCCGGCGCGCTCGGCGTGATCGCGACCCGCGCGGCGAACAGCGACGGCAGTGTGTCGATATGCGCGGGATAGCGCGCTAAAACCGCCGCTGGCGATAACGCGTGCTCGGCATTCACGCCGCGGCCAGTAAGCGCATGTCGAATTGAACCGTGCAATACGGCACCTGCATCTGCTCGCCATTAGGCGCACGACCCGGCGCATGACGCTCGAATTTCGCCGCCAGTGACTTCTTAACGCCAAAAACCGCATCGTTATCAAGAAATTTACTGTCGGCGACAAAGATCTGCGTGACCACCGCTGTGTAGCCAGGTGCGGCGACGATCAAATGCAAATGGCCCGGTCGATCCGGCGTACGTTCGAGCTTCCGCAGCATCACGCCGCCCGGACCATCGGTCGGCACCGGGTAATCCGCCGGCTTCACCGAACGAAACCAATACCGGCCATCGGCAGCGGTCGTGATCTTGCCTCGGCCCCGTTTTACCAACGGCCCCGGCAACTGCACGTCGTAGAAACCGGCGCCGTCCGCCGACCAGATATCGAGCGTCGCGCCCGCGATCGGCCGCCCCGACGTGTCGGTGATACAGCCGGAATAAAACGTTGGCTCGCCCGGCATGCCATCGGTTAAATCCGCGCCGAGCGGTCGCGCCGGCGCATCTTCGAGATAAAACGGACCCAGCACCGCGGATTCGAGTGACGCCGCGTGCGGTGGATGATTGATTTCGAGCACTAAGCTCGACACGCCTAATAAATCAGAATGGAGAATGAATTCCTGCCGGGTGTCAGTACATTTTTTACCAACCGACGTCAGGTATTGAATGGCTTGCATCCACTCGTCGTCGGTCAGGCGCACGTCGCGCACGAAAGCGTGTAAATGCGTGACCAGCGAATTCATGATGGTTTTGAAACGCGCATCGGGACACCCGGCGAAACGTTCGAGAACGGTCTGAGTAAGCGTCGTTTCAATCGTGGGAATCATCGGCGTCAATCCTGAATTGGGAGCACGCTTTAGCCTAGCGCGTACGCACCTGCTTGTCAGTCTTAATGTGGGATTAAGTTACACTGCCTAGGATCAGTTTCTCACGTCGAGATCTTCATGGCTTTTTTGTCAGACAACGAACCCTTGTCGTGCCCGCGAGCGTCGACCCCTTGGGCATTCAACACATCACGTTTGGCGACGCGCTGCCGAACCACGCTGGCTTATGGGCTCGTGATGATGCTGTGCACCGCGACGGTCAGTGCGACGCCAAACGCGGATCTCGCGCCATTCGCCCGCTACGAAGTCCATGTACCCGAAGGACCACCCAAAGGGCTCGCGTTGGTGTTGTCCAGCGCACAGCCCATGCCGAAACATAACCCGCTCGCGCACCGTCTTACCGAAGATGCCTATCTCACCGTGGTGCTCAATGCCAATCACTGGCAAGCATGGCTCGCCCAGCATCCTGCCGAATGTAAGGCACCGGCCGCGACACTCGCGCGCTTGGCGACAACACTAGGGGCGCAGCACGGGCTCGCTGCTGACGCGCGGCCATTGCTCGTCGCGGACGGCGCAAACACCGCGCTCGCGTACGCCTTGGCGAGTACTCCGGAAACGTTTCATGCGTTACTCACCGGTGAACTCTGTCCGCGCGCCGAACTCGCGTGGCCAAGTTGTGGCGCGGCGCCGCCCGCATTGCACGGGGGCACTCTCCAGCCCCTCTCGCGGCTCGGCACGCCGTGGTATGCGTTTCTACCCCTCGACTCCACCTGTCATGTGCCAGCTCAAGCGTTCGCGCACCAAGTGGCCGACGCGCGAGTCACGAACGTACAGGGCGCCGCGCTCGAAGCGCCAGAATTCGCGGCGCTGATTCAATGGCTCGATCCGAGTCGCGGGCGGCAAGGGGCGGTGGCCAGTGAAGTCAATAATTTGCCACTAATCGACGTGCCGGCGACCACCACCGGCAATGACACGCTCGCGATCTTTTTATCGGGCGATGGCGGCTGGGCCGAACTCGACAAAGCGGTGTCCCACGAACTCGCGGCGCGGGGGATCCGAGTGATTGGGTGGGACTCGCTCAGTTATTATTGGCAAGCGCGATCGCCAGACGAAGCCGCGGCCGATCTCGCTCGCGTCATCACCCATTACAGCGGCGCGCGGCCGACCACGCGCGTGGTGTTAATCGGCTATTCGTTTGGCGCCGATGTGTTACCATTTTTGGTCGCGCGTTTGCCAAAATCAGTCCGCGCGCAAGTCACGCTGGCGACATTTCTCGGCTTGTCATCACAAGCTTCTTTTGAGTTCCATCTGAGCGAATGGATGGGGAACGACCCGGCAAGCACGCTGCCGACACAACCCGAGATCGCGAAATTAGGCGACATGCACCTGTTGTGTGTCGAAGGGGCGGACGACAAAGAAGACCCATGCCCCACGCTACCGGCGTCGGGCGTCACGATAAAACACGCCGGCGATCATCATTTTGACGACGACTATGTCGGACTTGCCGAGCTGATCCTCCAGCATCTAGGAAAATCATGAGCGAACTTAACCCGGCTTCTCACGTCGCGCGCTGGCGTGCCTTTGTCGCCCCAACGATCATTTTAATGATCTTTGTGCTCGCGGCCGTGGCCATCCATCACGCCGTGGCCGAGTTCAACTATCACCAGTTACGCCAAGCGTTGCGCGCGCTCACCCACACCCAGCTGGCGTTTGCATTGCTTGCGACGGTGGCGAGTTATGTGACATTGACCGGCTACGATTGGTCGGCGCTCACCTACCTTGGCAAGCGAATTCCTTACGCCCAAGTCGCGCTGACCGCGATGTGCGGTTACGCGATATCCAATACCGCAGGCCTGAGCCTGCTGAGCGGCGGTTCGGTGCGCTATCGCCTGTATGCGAATCACGGGCTTGATGGCGCCGAGATCGCGCAAATCACGGCCTTCAGCGCGCTCGCCTTCGGCCTCGGCGTAAGCGCCATCGGCGCGTTCTCGGTGTTGTTGGCGCCCACGCAAATTGCGCTAGTCGTCAATCTCCCCCCGGCGCTTTTGCGTGCGCTCGGGGGCCTTTTTCTAACTGGCTGTGTGGCGTTCGTCGTCGCCTGCTTGCTTCGCACCACGCCGATTTCGATCGGCGTGCTACGCCTACGCCTGCCGGCCGGTGGCCTGGCCTTACAGCAACTCGTGATTTCAGTGGTCGACATGGCCTTTTCTGGCGCAGTGCTTTACGCCTTACTCCCGCCGGGTGACATCGGGTTTATCGCGTTCATGGGGCTCTACACCGCCGCCGCGATCGCGGGCGTCGCGAGTCATGTGCCAGGCGGGGTCGGGGTCTTCGAGGCGGTCATGTTGGTCGCGTTGTCGCCATCAGTGCCGGCGGCCAATTTGGGCGCGGGGTTGCTCGGTTATCGCGTCATCTATTACCTGCTGCCGTTTATGCTTGCCGCGAGCGTACTAGGGATCCGCGAAGCAACCGCCGGTCTCGGTAAAATCGCGACCACCGCGCGCGGCGTGATACGCGTCGGCGGCGCGCTCGCGCCACTCAGCACCAGCCTGCTCAGTTTTTTAAGCGGCTGCGTGATGTTGTGGTCGGCGGCGACGCCCGCGCTTCCGCGCCGGCTCGCGTTGCTCGCGAATGTGATGCCATTGGCGATCATTGAAACCTCGCATCTGGTCGCAGCCGCCGTTGGCGGCGGTTTGATCGTGATCGCACACGGTCTGCGGCATAAGTTCAACGGCGCATGGGTCTTGGCGCTCGTGCTCGCACTCGTCGGCTGTGTGAGTGCGGTGTTCAAGGGTCTCGATATCGAGGAAGCGGTACTGCTCGGCGCGTTTGCTGTTTTTTTATGGCTCACACGTCGCCGCTTCTATCGGCAAACCGCGCTGGTGAATGCGCCGTTGTCGGCGAGCGGCATGTGCGGAATCTTGGGCGCCTTGGCCGGCATGTATGTCCTTATCGCTTTTTCATACAAGCACGTCGACTACTCGCACGAGCTGTGGTGGCAATTCGAATTCGGTAACGAAGCCTCGCGCGCGTTACGTGCCGCCATCGGTGGCGCGGCTGCCATTTTCTTATGGGGGATCTGGCGCCTGCTAAAGCCGCCGCCGATCGTGGGGATCTTGCCCACCACCGCGGAACTCGACCAGGTCGAAATCATCGCGCGCGCCCAACCGTATAGCGACGCATGGCTCGCGTTGATGGGCGACAAGCATTTGCTGTTTGCCGAGGGCACGCCTGGTTATGTGATGTACGGCGTGCGCGGCGCGAGTTGGATTGCCATGAGCGATCCGGTCGGCTCCGACAGCACGATCGAAGAATTGGCGTGGCGCTTCCGCGAATTGGCCGATGCCCACGGCGGGCGGGTCGCGTTTTATAAAACGCGCCCGGCGAATTTGCCGATTTACGTCGATATGGGACTGACGCCGTACAAACTGGGCGACGAAGCGGTGGTTGACCTTCAGGCATTCAATCTCGACGGCGGCCCGCGTAAAACGTTGCGTCAAACCACGGCCCGCGCCGAACGCGATGGGCTGACTTTCGAAATCGTGCCACGCGCGGCGATTGCCGCGCACCTCGACGACCTGCGGATCGTATCCAACGAGTGGCTGGCGGCGAAGCAAACTCGCGAGAAGCGCTTTTCTCTGGGGGCGTTCGATCCGCGATACCTGGCGCGCGGCGAGGTGGCCGTGGTTCGCCAGCAGTCACGGTTGGTGGCTTTTGCCAGCATCATGGAAGTCGCGCCGGGCGGCGAAGCCTCCATCGATTTAATGCGCCATGTCGCGCAGGTACCCAACGCGACGATGCTGTATTTGTTCGTGCAATTATTATTGCATTTCAAAGCGCAAGGCTACGCCCGCTTCACACTCGGCATGGCGCCGTTCTCCGGTCTTGAGCAGCATCCGCTCGCCCCGTGGTGGCATCGCTTCGGACATTTGATCTATGCCGAAGGCGAGCGCTTCTACAACTTCCAAGGCTTGCGTCAATTCAAGGAAAAATTCGATCCGATATGGGAACCACGGTATTTGGTTTCACGCCCGGGCTTTACGCCGGTGCGCGTGATGATGGATGTCGCGGCGCTGATCTCGGGCGGCGTCAGCGGCATCGTTATTAAATAACGACGGTACCTATTCGCGAAACTTGCCCCGCTCACGGCGTAATTTGCGCACGGTTTGACGATCGGCAAGTGCACCCGCTTGCAGGCGTTGATCAAAGGCGTCGTCGAGCGACTCGCGGAGCGCCAAGTTGTGTGCGCGATAGTGGGCAATCGCCATGAGATCTGAAGCCTGCACCGGCGCGTATTGCGAGAGCAGCGCGAGATGCAGATTGCCAATGCGATTGTCGTGCACGACGGCGCTCAATCCCGTGTCGGGAACCGGGGGCATCTGCGCGGCCGCCTTCACCGCGCGGCGCAAGATTTCCGGCTCCTGCACTTCCTCCGGGATCAACAACCAGCGGCGCGCTTTCGCGGCCAGACCAATATTGAGTCGCGAACCGAAATAGGACACCGGGGCGGCCAGCACCATGCCGGCGAGTGCCGGTGTCATCCACGCCAGCAGCGAGGGATTCACCGCATAAGCCGCGACCGCCAGCACGACGCCGGCGGCGCAATGGTGCTTATGACGCTGCCAAGCTTCCGCGAAGGTCAGGCCGTGTTCGTCGCGGGTCTGCGATTTCCAACCACTATCACGACCGAGCAGCACATCAAACACAAACCGGCTTTGAAATAACATTTGTACCGGTGCGATCAGCGCCGAATACAAGGTCTCTAGCAACACATTCGCGAACGCGCGAACGCGTCCGCCAAAACGCGCAGCTTCCGGCGGACGCAGCGCCAGCGCGAGCCAACCCAATAATTTAGGCGCTAACAACACGGCCAACGTGAAGCTAAAGAGCGTAATCGCGAGTTCCGGATCGATCACGTGCCACACCGGATACGGGGTGCGGTTCGGAAAGAAATATTGCGGCAATTCGAACTTGGCCTGTAACGCGGCCAGAATGCCAACGACAATAAATCCCAGCCACAGAGGCGACGCAAGGTAGGACATGATCCCCGTCGCCAGATGAAAGCGACTCAACGGATGCAAACCCGCCGCGCCGATCACCGCTAGATGCTGCAGATTGCCCTGACACCACCGCCGATCCCGTTGCGCATGATCGATTAACGACGGCGGTGATTCCTCGAAGCTACCGCCGAGCTGCGGCAGCAAATACACGCCCCAACCCGCGCGGCGCATCAGCGCGGCTTCGACAAAATCGTGGCTCAAGATATGGCCACCGAACGGCGGCCGACCGGCGATGATTGGCATCCCCGCGTGATCAGCGAACGCCCGCACGCGGATCAGCGCGTTGTGGCCCCAGTAGTTCGCGTCCCCGCCATACCATTCGGCCAATCCACTCGCCAACACCGGACCATAGACACGACCGGCGAACTGCTGCGCGCGCGCGAACAAGGTATTTTTATTGATCAATTGCGGAATGGTTTGCAGCAGTCCTACGTGTGGATTCGCGCCCATCACGCGGACCATCTGCACGATGGTTTCGCCTTCCATCAAGCTGTCGGCGTCGAGCACCAGCATCGCTTCGTAGTGACCGCCCCAGCGCGCGCAAAATTCGGCGATATTGCCCGCTTTGCGCGCCGTGTTGTCAAACCGTCGTCGGTAAAACAAACGCCCAGTCGCGCGCAAGCGACGCCGCGTTTCATCCCACAGGATTTCTTCGGCAACCCAAGCTGAGGCTTGCGTCGAATCACTGAGCACAAAAAAATCGAACGCCGCGAGTTGCCCGGTGGCGCGCAAGGATTTGTAGATGGCGGTGACCGCGGAAAAAACGCGCACCGGATCTTCGTTATAGGCCGGAATCAACACCGCCGTGCGCGGCAATTCGCCCGCACCCTCTGGCCAACGCAATCCGTCCGGCAAGCGGCCAGTAACGCGCGCGATAAGGCCGAGTACACCCGTCCACATCGTCAACGCAATCCAGAAAAAATTAAGCACGAACAACACCATCAAACCGTATTCGATCGCGGAAATGCCCCCGGGTGAAAACACCCGCGCCATGGTGTAGGTCGCAACCGCCGTGGTCACGAGCGTTAGGCCAAAGACCGCGGCGCGGTGCCACTGTGTACGCGACTGCGACGGCGGCCCACGCCGAGCGCCCTCCCACGCCTTAAAAGATTGCGCCGGCATCGGTAATCCGCGTTCGACGGGCAAGGCAATCGGCAGGGCATCGTGAAAAGCCGTGATGAATTCAGCGGGGGGATCGTCGGTTAATAAGGCGGCGGGCCAGTGCTGACCGACGTCGATCGTTATCAACGCCGCGCGACACATTTCCGACGTCACGGTTTGTCCGAACACCCGGGCGGCGGTTAATTTGCGGAGCCAACTGTCCAACAAACCGCGCGCGGCGGCGATGGCGTGTCCCGGCGACGCCGTGGGCGGGAGCTTCGACATCACCAGCACGACCAAGCGCTCTAGTGCGTCGCCACGCGTATACGCCAGCGCGCCGAAGTAATGCCGGATGGATTCTTCGACGCGGCTGCGATTGCGCTCGGCCGACCGCGTTTCGCGCTCGATGTCACCCAGCGTGCGAGTTTCCTCCCCGCTTACACTCATCGCCGAAATTGAAAGGGCATTATTCGGTCCATTGGTAGGACCAGGATTCGGTTAGCGGATGACCGTCGCGCGTTAACAGACAGCGGAGTTCGATGGGATCGTCGCCTTCGGGCACCAGCTCAAACACCACCCGCCAGCGGGCCGCGACGTCATTGAAGAGGGTCACGATATTTTTGATCTCGCCACGTGACGTGGTGACCAGCGGATTGATGCTCGGATCGGTGTTCTTAGGCAGCGTGTCGCCGGCGAACTCGACGACGAATTTCCGTGCGTCCTTGTCCGCGCCGTGCCCAACGCGTGTCGATAACGTGCTAGCCAGCCGATTCGCCGTGATATCGAGCTCGCGACACCAATGCAGCCGATATGCACCGTGCCATTCGGCACCCGTCGCCAGCAGTGCTTTCGGCCGCCAAAAGGCCACGATGTTGTCGTTCACTTCCTCGGCCGTTGGGATTTCCACCAGCGTGACACCGCCTTCACCCCACTCGCCGACTGGCTCGACCCACACGCTCGGACGAGTTTCATAGTGCGCTTCGAGATCTTGGTAGTCATTGAAGTTGCGGTTGCGCTGCATAAGCCCGAAGCCGCGCGGATTGTGATCGAGAAACGTGCTCATGCGCAGACGCAAGGGATTGACCAGCGGACGCCAGATCCATTCGCCATTTCCATTCCAAATCATCAACCCGTCGGAGTCGTGGACCTCGGGTCGGAAGTCATCAACCGTGGCGCGATCGTTCGCGGCGAAATAGAACATGCTGGTCAGCGGCGCGATACCAATCTTGTCCACGTCGCGTCGCGCATAGAGCGAGGCGATAACATCGATGATCGTCGCCGCGCCCGGCCTAATCGTAAACGAATACACGCCAGTGAGGCTCGGGCTGTCGAGCACGGCGTGGACCGTCACGGCGTGCGCGCCTGCCGGGCGCTCCAAATAAAATTCCGAGAAGCGCGGAAATTCTTCGCCCTCCTCGTTGCCCGTCGCGATCGCAAGACCCCGCGCCGACAATCCGTAATTCATGCCGCGGCCGACCGCGCGAAAATAACTCGCGCCCAAAAACGTAATCAGCTCGTCCAGCACACTCTTTTTATTAAGCGCGGTATGCAGGCGCAGCCCGCCAAAGCCGAGGGTCGGACTAAATTTTTCAGCATTCACGGCATTGGCGCCGAAATCGAACAACGCCGCGCTGTAACGCAACTCGCGCGCCTGATTATTCGCCACTTCGAAGACCCGCACTGGTGACTTATAAAAGAATCCACGATGGAACAACTGAACTGAAAACGGCGCGTGATCGAGCCACAGCGCTTCGGACGGTTTAAATCGAATGTCGCGATACTGATCGTACGTGAGGTCCTTCAAAGCCGCCGGAAGTGCAGTGGTGGCTGGCGCATAGGCGCGAGTGGCTAGTTGCCGCGTCCGGTCTTGCAGAAGCTTGACGCTGAAGGGTTGGGGTTCGGCCAACGGCGGGGCAGCGCTAGTGGCTTCGCTCCAGAGAGTCGGGACCAAACCTGAACTAATGAGTGATGCGAGAAATGAACGGCGATGCATGAAGTTTCGACTGAACGACGCGGGAGCTACTGCGCCGCAGCATAGCAGATTAGAGGGCTAAACGACGAGGCCATTCGTCCCCTCTCCCGCAACGGGAGAGGGGGATAACTACTTCGCCAACGTTCTTGAGGCAGCCGTGGATCAGCCGAGTTTTACCGGCACAAAGATTTCGTTATTGTCACGACGCACCAACAGTGCGACATGATCCGGCGCCTGGTCGAGCAGACTCCGCAATTGTTCGGGACTTTTCACCGGGTTGGTATTCACCGAGAGGATGACATCCCCGGCACGGATCCCCGCTTTGGCGGCGGCACCACCGGATTGTTCCACCACCACACCGTGGTCAGTGCCAAGTTCGCGCTTGGCGTCTTCATCAAGGGGCCGAACCACGGCACCCAAACGTCCTGCGCCACTACTCGGTCCTCGTTCGTTACTCGCGACAGTCGGGCCGCCATCCATTTCACCCAACGCAACTTTAATCTCTTCGGTCTTGCCGTTCCGAATTAAACGGATGTTCACCGTCGCGCCCGGCGTCTTGCCGGTGATTAGACGTGACAACGCAGCGGAGTCGTCGATCGGTGTGCCGTCCACGGTCAGGATGACATCTCCGGCGCGAATACCGGCTTTGGCCGCTGGCGCGTCGGGTTGGACTGCGCTGACCAATGCGCCTTCGGGTTTCTTCAAGCCAAACGAATCCGCGAGCTGCTGATCGATGGTCTGCACCATCACCCCGAGACGTCCACGCGTGACCTTGCCGTGCTGCACGAGCTGAGTTTGGATGTTCATGGCCAAATCAATCGGGATGGCAAACGACAGCCCCATGTAACCACCACTATTGCTATAGATCTGGGCGTTCATGCCGACCACTTCGCCGCGCAGATTGATCAATGGACCCCCCGAGTTACCGGGATTGATCGCGACATCGGTTTGGATAAACGGCACATTGCCGCCATCCGGTAGTGCACGCATCTTGGCGCTCACCACGCCGGCACTCACCGTGTGATCAAAACCAAACGGCGACCCGATGGCGATGACCCATTCGCCGACCTTGAGGTTATCTGGACTGCCGATTTTCAACGTAGGCAGACCGGTGGCCGCGATCTTGATCACCGCCACATCGCTGGTCGGATCGACGCCGATCACTTTCGCCTTGAGTTCCCGTTTGTCGGCGAGTTGGACTTGAACTTCGTCAGCCTCGGCGACCACGTGTGCGTTGGTCATGATGTAACCGTCGGGAGTGATAATGAAGCCCGAACCTTCGCCGCGCGCGATCGGTCCGTCACCTTCGCCTTGACCAGGACCTTGCCGCGGCCCACCGCGCGGCGCACCAAAGCGTTTGAACAATTCCGACATCGGATCATCGCCATCAAACCCGCGCGGTCCGCCCCCTTGGAATTTAGTCGGCACCATGTGCGTGACGCGCACACTGACCACGGCCGGCGAGGTCTGGATGACCAAATCAGTGAAGTCTGGCAACGCCATGCGCGGATTCGCCACGGCAACCGTGGATTCGGCGGTCGCCATCGCCACCGGGCTCAGTTCGCGTTGGTAATGGGTTCCCGCAATGCCGAGCACGCCGACGGCAATGGCGATGGAAATGGCTTTCTTGTGGTTCATCACGCACCTCTCGATTATTCGTTGATGACGGGGCTTGGCCACCGTCGATGGCGCACACCTTAAGCAGTGCTTCTTAAGGAGACCTTAAACGCGGTCTCGGGGCGCGCGATACAAAGCCGGTTGATCACCCTACACTTCAGACGCGCCCACTAACGGACCAGCTTTATGACCGTGCCGACGACTACCTCGATCGCCAATTTAAATTTGGCGATCACCGCTCTTCAGACTCAATTGAAAAATCGTGCGCCGCAAGCACGGTTAGACCGAAAAATTCCGTCACCGACGATCGACACGATGCGCTCGGCGGGACTTTGCCGCGTCTACACCCCGCGGCGTTTCGGCGGATTGGAATTACCCATGCAAGAAGTGCTGCCATTAGTGGCGCGGGTCGCGGAAGCGTGCCCGGCGAGTGCGTGGGTGCTCGCGATTTATCAAATTCACAATTGGGTGATCGCGCTGATGACCGAGCGCGCGCAGAGCGAAGTGTTCGCGAACAATCCAGATCCGCTGGTTTGTGCTTCGCTTAATCCCAGCAAAAATGCTGCAATTAAAACCAGCGCTGGATATTTGATCGAACGCGGCCGTTTCACTTTTTGCTCTGGCGCGGCGGCGCGTGAGTGGGCATTGCTCGGTGTCTTGGTTAAGAATTCGGCGGGTGAAGTCGTCGATGTCGGATGCTGTTTGGTGCCGGGCAATGTGCTCAGTGAGATTGACGACTGGCAGGTGTCTGGTTTGCGCGCAACCGGCAGCATCAGTTTGGTCGCCGATAATCTTGAAGTGCCCGCGCATCGTTTTCTGTCGTATAGCGATGCGACCGCTTACCGCACGCCCGGTGCGCTGGTCAATCTCGGCGTCGTATATCGAGCGGCGTTCGTGCCGATGTTGGTGTTGAATCTCGCGGGCCCCGCATTGGGCGCCGCGCGCTTTGCACTGGCTTCGTTTGTCGACAATCTGCGGAGCAAGGGCACGGCGGCCGGCACATATCCCTTACCGGGAGTGGCCAAAGTCGACGCCGCCGCCGCGCACGCCGTCATCGCCACCGCCGAAATGCAGATCGCCAGTGCTGAACTCTTACTTGACCACGCTGGCAAAACCATCCGCGTCGCGGCTGAAGCTGG
>JAYUEZ010000281.1:0-5070 GCA_043738965.1 Gammaproteobacteria bacterium | reverse complement strand
CATGCAGTGCGCGCATGACTTCCGCCCACACTGGCGCCGCGCCTGACAAACCCGAGACATCCCACATGGGGGCGCCATCGAAATTGCCCACCCATACCCCGACGGTGTAGCGCGCGGAAAATCCCACGCACCAATTGTCACGCATGTGTTTGCTGGTGCCCGTTTTTACCGCACTCCAAAACGGCGTGGCGAGTGGGCTTTCGAGACCAAAAGTGATACTTCGCGCGCCGCGATCGGCCAAGATGTCGCCGACAATAAAGCTCGCCGCTCTGGCGTCGACATTGAGCGGCTTGGTCGTGGCCGGTTCATTGCTCGTGAACGACGGCGCGCTTGGTTGCAGATCGCCAGTGGCGAGGCCGCGATAGGCGTTCACCAACTCCCACAAACTGACCTCGGCTGATCCGAGTGCCAACGAATAGCCGTAGTAGTCGCCGTCCTCGTTAATGCCGGCAAACCCCAACGTACGAAGGCGGGCGGCGAAGGCATCGGTCCCAACCAACATCAAAGTGCGTACAGCGGGGATATTGAGCGACCCTGACAAACTCGTCCGCGCGCTGACCAAGCCCTTGAACTCATGGTCGTAGTTTTGCGGCACGTAAAGTCCGGTTGGCGTTTGTAAATTGACCGGGCTGTCGTCGAGCACCGATGCCGCGGTGAGCAGTCGACGTTCCAGGGCCAGTTCATAGAGAAAGGGTTTCAACGTCGACCCGGCTTGACGACGTGCACGAACGCCGTCGACATACCGTGCCGACGCGAATGGTTCGCCATTGCCGACATAGGCCAGCACTTCGCCGCTGGCATTATCGAGGACGAGGACCGCGCCATCACGAACGTTGCGCGCGCGCAGTTCAGCGAGTTGGCGCTGCAAAGCACGCAGGGCGACGGTCTGGATGCCGAGATCCAAGCTGCTGCCGACCTCGCGCAGTTCATGTCGTACTAGCTGTCGCGCTACTTGCGGCGCCAACGCCACGCCCGCACCGAGCATTGGTGGATTTATCAGCGCCGCATTGCTTCGCGCAGTGAACGCGGCGCAGTCCGGGTTCAGCGCGAGACGCGCGAGCAGCGCGCAGCCGCGCGCCGCGACCGCGTCCGGCGTTGCATTCGGTGCGCGCAACAGTGTCACGAGCAACACGGCATCCGCGTTGTCGAGTCCGTTAGGCGCTTTGTGGAGTAGCGCGCGGCTCGCCGCGCCCACACCAGCAATCTCGCCGCGGTAACTGGCCTGATTCAGATAAGTTTCGAGAATTTCGACCTTGGTCCAGCGCTGTTCTAAAGCGAGCGCCGCGCGAATTTGCCGCCACTTATCCGCGAACCCGCGACGCCCCGGCGCGGCGAGTCGCGGAACCAAGGTGGCCGCCACCTGCATCGTGATCGTACTGGCGCCGCGCGCCGGATGACCACCAAGCCAGCGCCCAGCACTACTCGCGAGTGCTAGCCAATCAACCCCGGCGTGATCCCAAAATCGATGATCTTCAACCCGAATCGCAATCGAAGTTAGCGCTGGCGATATTTCGCTTAGGTGCACCCAGGCCGCGCGCCGCTGGCGCGAATCCACGCGAAGCTCGTGCACCGGCCGCCCTTCGCGATCAAGCAGCAGCCCCTCGCTAGGCTTATAGCGTGCGCGAACCTCGGCAAATGACGGCGTTGCTGGCGTCGTGATAACGAGCACTCCGATCAGGCTCACCACCAGCATTCCCGGCGCGAACCACGACCTCATGGCGCGACGACAATTTTCTGATTGGGGCTTTCAGCGAACATTTCCGGCGCGTACATCGCTTCGACCCGCGTTTCAGGCAAATAAAACTCGCCGGCGGTATTGAGACGCACCGTGTATTCGACTGTCCAGTTGCCCTTCGGCACGAAACGGAAATAAGCGCGGAAGGATTCGACTGTACGTTCCTCAAACGCCGGCCACACCCAACCCTCACGCTGCTGGCCTTCGGTCATGACTTCAGAATCGTGACCCAACCCGCTGCCTAAAATACTCGCGCCGCTGGGAATGGGATCGCGCACCACCACCCAGGTCATGTCCGATTGCGCTTCCAATTCGAGACGCACGCGGTAAACATCGCCGCGCTGCCAGGCGCCCGCGTTCGCTTGCGCCAGCGGGGTGATGGTGCGCTTGATCGTGTAGCCCGACTGCAGCGGCGCTTTAAGCGGAATCGCGGCGCGTGCCTGAAGCGTCATCCACGGCGCTCCTTCACCCGCATGCGCGATTTCCAAATATGCCGGCTTGATCGGCCATGCCAGGGAAGCCTCGCCACTAGCGGCGTGGCTGGCCCAGCTATGCGTGTGCGTTTCGGCGTCGAGTTTGGCGGCCGTGGTGCCGGTGACGGCTTTGGCTTCAAATTTTGCGCTGAATTTTTTCATCGCAAGCACGCCCCACGCGTTGGCATTGGTCGTACTCCAATGACCGTGTTGTTGGCGGCCCAGGCTACCAGTGACCAAGCGCGGAATGTCGTCGGCCCACACGGGTTGATCGAGCACACTCAATAACGCGCGATTGGCGTTCACATCCGCCGAAATCATCAGCCACCACAATGCATCGGTTTTTTCAGTCGAAAAACTCATCGAGGTGCCTTGGAAGTTGATCCGCGCGCGCAATAGACCGAGCGCCGTGTCGAGCAATTCAGCGCGTCGCGGCAACGAGTCGGTACGTCGTAGGATATCGATCCAATCGATGAGCCCCGAGGTTGGCCACAGGGTGGGGGTGATATCGAGCGACTCGAGCCAGCGCGCTTCTAGCCCTTCGGGATAGCGACTCAAGGCTTCGATTGCGGCGAGCTTGCGCAGACTCAAGTCGGCTGTTTTCAACGCCGATTCGCGCGTCACACGACCTTCGATGAATTGCACGAGGCCCTTGCGCATGCGCGCGCGCGCGGATTCTGGGATCTCGAAACCTGCCTCCGCGGCGATCGCGAGAATATACGTTGTTAGCGTATCGTCGCCCGGTCCCTCCACCGCGAAATATTTGGCGAGTCCGTTGCCATCGAGATACGACGGCAACAACCCCATTGCGGTCTGCCAGCGTATCGGATCTTGTAACGCCACCGCTTTGGACACGAGTTGTTCGAGGCAGGCGTAGTCGTAGAAGGTCATATATTCACGCACACCGGCGAGATCGGCGCCGAGCCGTGCTTGGTAAGTGAGCTGGAGGCCGCCACGGCCAGGAATTGCGTCGAGCGGTCGCGCCACTGGTAACGTCAATGGCGCGGTCAATTGCGCGATCGTCGCTTGAAAGGTGCGAACGGCGATGGCCGGGACGATCAGTTGCGTGATCGATAGCGCGTCATGCACGCTGGGCGTCGCGGGATCGCCGGCGCGGAGCTGCCAGCGTAGGGCAGTACTATCGGCAGGCGCGGTAAGGTCCCACGCGACTTCTTCCGCAGCACCCGCAGCCAAATTGACTTGCTGTGACGGCAGGACGTTAGGATCGATAGCGGTCGTTGCACCGAGTGCATCCACTGCCTCGACGCTCGGCCGCGCTTCGATCGAGAGCGCACGATCCGAGGCATTGCGCACCGTGAAGCCGGCGCGAAAGCGATCGCCTTCGCGCACCAGCGGTGGCAAGCCCGCGAAGAGCATCAGGTCTTGTGTGCTTTGAATGCTGGTCGCACCGGTACCGAATCGCGCGAGTCCGTCGCTTGCAACCGCGGTGACGCGGAAACTTGTCAACGAGTCGTTGAGCGGGATTTCGACCCGCGCGTGGCCGTACGGGTCCAACGGGATACGGGTCTGCCATTTGAGCAAGGTATCGAAGAGTTGGCGTGTGCCCGCCGCCGTCCCACCACCACCACCAGGCGCCACGGCTTTGCGACCAAAATGCCGTTTACCGATCACCTGCATCTGGGCCGTTGACGTTTCGACTTCGGCGCCGCGTCGTTCCATCATCGTCTCGAGCAAATTCCAACTCTCATTCGTGCGCAAGTCGAGTAGCCCTTCGTCAACCGCCGCTAGTACGACTTCGGCGTGTGAGCCTAGCGCGCTGCCATCGGCCGCGGTGACGGCGATGTCCACCACCGCTGTGCCGCGCACTTTATAAGCCGGATGATCGGCACTGACCTTCACTTTGAGTTCATGCGTGCGCCAGCCCACCCGGATTTCAGCGACGCCGAGTTTGTACGCGGGGCGACCCAGATCGACCAGCGCCGTCGGCTGCGTCGCCGCATCACGACCGCGAACCGCAAGCACCGAGACAAATACATTGGGCGCGTAGTTGCCAGCGATCGGAATTTCTATCACTGGCGATTTACCGGACAGCGTGGTCACTGATCGTTCGATGATGCCTTCGCGCTCGACGCTGACCAAGGCAGTGGCTTCGCGAAACGGCATGCGCACTTGAAAACGCGCGGTCTCGCCAGGCTCATAGCGTTTTTTCTCTGGTAGCACCTCCATGCGGTCCTCGTTGCTGACGGGATACCACCAATTGTCGGCGCCTGCGACCCACACATCGCGATTGGCATAGCTTTCGTGACCTGCGCCGTCGACGCTTTGTGCGCGCAAGATAACGTTGCCGGACACCGCGGATTTTGTGTGGCAACTTAAAAGCCCCAGCGCGTCCGTGGTTCCAGTACACACTGCGCCATCGATTTTTTTTATCTCGGTTTTGTTTTCATAGGCGTAGAAGCCGCCGAGCAGGCGTTTGCGGTGCGAATACGTTATTCGTTGCAGCAGATCGACGGTGATCGGCGCCGCGGCGACCGGTTTTCCCATCACGTCGAGCGCCAGAACTTGAAAGCGCATGTCGTCTTTGGACAACGCCCAACCATTGGGCTTAATGCCGAGAATGATGTGCGCGGGCCACAGCGGCACGCGCGTCGAAGAGGTCAGAATCTCACCATTCGGATCGCTGTATTCAAGTTCGGCGGTTAGGATTTGTGCGGTGTCCGGATGGGGCAGGTCTGTCAACTGCAAACGGCCGCCGCCTTGCGCATCCAAAGTCGCGCGCACGGTGCTTAGCGTGGCCGCATGTTCGGCATTCGATTGATACGGCTGATAGCGCCAGGCTTGCTCGGCCTGATCGACCAGCCCCTCCTTGACGTTGCCGTTCATGAACACGAAATTGTCATA
>JAYUEZ010000280.1:0-5077 GCA_043738965.1 Gammaproteobacteria bacterium | reverse complement strand
CCGCTCGTAGAGCGCGATCCAGTGGCCCTGGCCCTAGGCCAGTGGCTAGCCTAGGGCTACCCCGTAGGCCAGCCGCTAGACCCCGGTCGATTCGAGCGCCACCGTGTCGATGCGACAACGGCTAAGCCAATCGGCAACGGCATTGAGATCTTCGGTGGGAGGCCCGAATTCACGCACCGCGTGCTCGCCCGAGATCCCCCGATCCCCGCTTGCAGCACATGCGCACCACGCGGTAAATCCACAATACGCCCCGCTTTCTTTACCCAAGCGTGAATCGACCCATCCGAACAACCAAATTCTCGCGCCAGCTCCATCGGCCGCCGACCCGCCGCAATCAATTCGACCATCTGTTGCCGAAACGCTTCCGCGTACGGCGCAACTCTTTTCTGTTCCACCTCATTTCCCGTTCAATTTCCACATCATAAATGTACCCACCAAATCGGGGGAAATCCAAATCCAGTATCCAGCGACGGGTGGGGCTCGCCCGATTTCCGGTACTCAAGACACTCGATCAGTTCGACTGGGGTTGGCCCAGGAAAATCAACCGGCCCCAGATACAGAATCTCTTCCGCCTGCGCTTTATCGAGGACAAGGCCAACGTGATCTTCATCTCAAACGTGGGTCTTGGTAAATGGCCCGAGGCCAGCCACAGCCATCTCAGTATCGCCCTCGGGCATACCACCTGTCTGCGCGGCTACGCAGCGCTCTTTACCACTGCGGTCGACATCATCAACTCGCTCTCCGTAGCGCAGGCGCATGGCAACCTCAAGCGCGAACTGCACAAGTATCTCCAGCCGCTCCTGCTCGTGGTCGACGAACTCGGCTATCTGCCCATCGACAAGCATCGCGCCAATTTGCTCTTCCAGGTCATCAGCGAACGCTATGAGCGCGGCGCCATCATCATTACCTCCAACCGCGCTTACAAGCACTGGCCAGAGATCTTCAACAACGACAGTACGCTCGCCTCAGCACTCCTGGGTCGGCTACTGCATCACGCCGAAACCGTCCTCATCGAGGGCAAAAGCTATAGCATGAAAGACCAGATCGAAGCCTGACTCGTAGGCTCATTGCGCGTGGTCTTCAACAGTGAGTTTCTAACCGCCAAATTCAAACGAATTTCACACCGCCGCGCACAGGTACAGCGCGAACTGTGTCTGCGGCACATGTACCGGCCTTGCGTTGGGCAGTTTCACCGCGCACTTCACGCCGTGTCGCCGGTGGCCTTCGCGGCGAGCGCTTCGGCCTCCGCGTAAAAATCCGTCTCTGTGGGGATCCGTATGTCGGCGACCATGCCGCGCAAACTTTGGATAACCTGAAGCAACAATGCACGCGTGGTGTTTAGCTTGTCGCGTTGAGCCGCCAGCGGGCACGTTTCTAACGGTACCTGCGACAACGCGTGCAGGTCCATTATTACCGCCACAAGTGGGTCTAGCAGCTTCTCAGACTCGCGTACGATACGTTGCAAATCCGCTTCGTACCGGCTCTGCAAGTATTCGCAGACGGTTTGCAGTTCGCCGTGCGAGGCGCGGCTGTCGTCTGGCACGGTGAACTTCCGATCGCCGTTTAGGGAGCGCCAGTGCCCGAGCGACGCGGACTGCTGTGTCGCGTTCAAGGGACGGCCTGATCCAACGGAAAATAGCGGTTCTCGACCGAACGCTGGAGTGCCGTCGCGGCCTCTTTGCGCGTCGCGAATGGCCCGCAGAACTGAGCGTCGTCGTTATACACGCGTAGTCTCACTACCTCCGGCCACATGATTATGTAGAACCCGGCTTCGAATTCCCCGACACGTGCCTCATATCGGCACTGGTAGGACTCCGCATTGATAAGCGTATTGCCTTCTAGCACTCGCACGATTTCGTGATACGGAATCATTTTCTTTGCCTTTTAATGTATTGCCCAGACAGCTAAACTAATTGCACAAGTCGACAAAACCTGGCTCGAGTGCATCGTCAGCGCGTTCCACCGCCGGGTTAGCGTCAAATTGCGGCAGTATTAGGCACTTGATCGTCTGCCGTGCCCCAGTTGTGGCTGTAGCTGGCAAAAGCGGCGACGTGCTCGGCAACTTTGAGCCGAGCCATCAACGCGTAGTTATACGGCCCATAAAAACAGGCGTTATGATCGAAACGACGCGCGTCGAAGTTTGGCGGCCAAATGACAACGTAATTGCCGCGCCCAAGCGTCTCTCCGTTGTTGCGGAAATATTTGCACTCGTTGCCGTCGCCATCGATCAAATAAGCCTTGCTGACAACTTGGACGATTTCAATATGAAGATTGTTGCCCATTTTACTCATTGCTTGCCTTCCAAATGATCGTTCGCCTACGTCGCGCTCCGAGCGCCTTCGTACACCAAAAGATTACCCGATTCGTCCGGTGAGCGTTCCCCCAATTGGCAGAATCAATACTACGATTCTTGATGAATGATCGCCGTTTGCGCGTTGAGACGCTATACGTAAGAACACTTAGTCTCTACCAATCGAGCCCATGGGGATGCGCCGGTGCGGGTCGCTACGGTTGCGTCTACAGACCAACATACGGGGACGCGCGATGGCCGCGCGGCGATGACGAGTCCACAATCGCCGCCTGCCGGGTCGGCGGTGCTATTTGTGCAGCGTTTCCGCCAGGTGCGCAACTTCCAACAGACTGCCGGCGCCCATTTTGCGCAAGACGTGCGCACGATGTATCTCCACAGTGCGATGGCTGATGCCGAGTTGACGCGCGATGTTCTTGTTTGGGTGCCCTGCAAGCGCGAGCGCCATGACCTCATGCTCGCGCTTGCTCAAGCTTGCCAAACGCTCGCGCAACTCGACCGTGGCGGCGATGGCGCGGTGGTTAGTCTTGCTCTGCCGGAGCGCGGCCTGCACGCGCTCCAACAGGTGCGCCGGCTTGACCGGTTTGGTGAGGAAATCCACCGCGCCGGCTTTGACGGCCTGCACGGTCGATGGAATATCTCCATGGGCGGTCAGAAACACGATCGGCACCTGAATGCCTTGCCGCTCGAGCTCGGTTTGTAGCTCCAGGCCCGACATACCCGGCATATGCATATCGAGCACCAGACATTGCGAGGCGCTCGGCGCATAGGCGGCCAAGAAGGTTTTGGCGCTTGCATAGCATTCGACCTTGAGTTCCGCAGTCTCCAGGAGCGCGGTAAGCCCATCACGCACCGCCGCGTCGTCGTCGACGACAAACACTTTGCTCATGGCACAAGCGGTACGGTGAAATGAAAACAGGCGCCGGACCCCACATCGGCGTCCGCCCACAACGTGCCGCCCCGCGCTTGGATCAGTGCGCGGGCGACGGCGAGTCCCATTCCCACGCCGCGAGCTTTGGTGGTGTAAAACGGCTCAAAAATATCTCTTACCATTTCGGCGCTAACTCCTGGCCCGCCATCGCGCACACTTATTTGTATAAAATGTTCGTCGGCAGATCGGCACACGGTAACGGTGAGGGTCCCGGCGGTCAGGCCAGCGTTTTGCATCGCCTCGGCAGCGTTTCGCAGTAGATTAAGCAGCACTTTTTCGACGTGCATGGGTATCGCTTGCACCTGCGGGAGGCTGGCCGGCGCATCCAAGGTCGGAACGAAACCGCCATTACCTTCGGGCAAGAACGCATCAATAGCGCGGCGAACCGTCTCGACCAGATCCATCGGCTCGGGCTTCAACTCATGCACCTGGAGTAATGCCAACAGGTCGTGCATAGTCTGTCCGGCGCGCAGTGCTTGCGCGGCGCTGCGTTCCAGAGCATGACTTAGTTTGTCGGGGTTGGGATTGCCCGCGCGTAACAAACGCAGCGCCGCCTCGTTGTAAGAGGTGATCGCGTTGAGCGGCTGGTTCAGTTCGTGAGCAACCGCAGCCACCGTTTGACCGACGATCAATCGTTGCTGCAATTGCTCCATCGCGACGCGATGCGCCTGTAGTTTCTGCTCGGCGTGCTTACGTTGGGTGATGTCGCGTGCCATAACAATGACACCGATGATGTCGCCCTGCGCGTTGCGTAGTGGCGCGAAGCGCACCGAGTTCCAGCCTTCCACACCCGTTTCGGGTACACCATAGGACAGGTCGGGCGCTTCGACCACTTCCCCACGCCACGCGCGATCGAGGAAGGTCTCTAGCGATCCTTCGCTCAAAAAATGGAACACGTCCACGGCGCGCTTGCCCAGAACTTGCTCAGCTTGGTAACCGCTTACCTTCTCCATGAAAGGGTTCCAAAGCACGCAGCGTCCATCGTGGTCATAAACCTGGATGCCTTCCTGGGCGCTAACGATGATCTGGCGGTTGAACCCGTTGGCTTCACGCAACTCGGCGGTACGTTCGGCAATGCGTTGTTCGAGCGTTTCGTTGAGCCGTTTCAGTTGCAACTGGGCGTACTTTTGCGCGGTGATGTCGACCACGAACACGGTATGCTCGTCTACGTTAGGATCCGATCGCGCGCCATTGATCATCACGGTGATGCGGCTGCCGTCCTTTCTCATGTACTCCTTTTCGTACGCGTTGACGATGCCGGTGCGAGCGAGTGCCGCGTTTGACTCGCGGTCGCGCGCTTCGTAGCCCGGCGGGGTGATGCCCGCCCAGCCGAGCGTGCGCAGTTCTTCGAACGAGTAGCCTGTCAGCCGCAAGAAGGCGTCGTTGACGTCGAGGATTTCGCCGCGGCTGTTCACGCGTGTGATGCCGACTTGCGCCGCGGCTAGCAGCCGGGTGAGGCGCGCGCGCTCAGCGTCGCGCGCGGTCTCGGCCGCCTTGCGCTCGGTGATGTCGACGTCTACACCGATGAGGCGCACGAGCTCGCCGTGGCCGTCGCGCTCGAGGGTGGCGTGGCTTTCGGTCCAGCGCACCGAGCCATCTGGCCGCAGCATGCGAAACTCGCAGCGATAGTCGCCGCCGGATACGTACACCCGGTCGAGTTCGGCTTGCACGCGCGCCCGGTCGTCTGCGTGTACGAGAGCCATGAAGGCTTCGAAGGTGCCGCCGAAGCTGCCCGGTGCTAAGCCCAACTGGCGTTCCAGGTTTTCTGACCAGGCGATTTGGTTGTGTCGGACGTCCCACGCGAAGGTGCTGATGCGGCCCGCCGCCATCGCGAGCCT
>JAYUEZ010000279.1:0-13463 GCA_043738965.1 Gammaproteobacteria bacterium | reverse complement strand
GCGGTCGCGAGCATGATCGGGAACGCCAGTACGGCGAGTCCGGTGGCGAGCAGAATATCGAGCGCGCGCTTTTCGGTTTTCTTGAGCGCCGCCTGAGTAAAGCCATCGGAATAGATCATGTTGCTTGGATGCAAGGCATCGATCCGGATCTTGCCCAGCTGGCGTTCCAGAAACGCGGCTTCCTCGATAATTTGAATGCCGTGCATCTTGCACTCCAGGACTTCATTGACCGGCAATCCTTTGCGTCGATCATCAATAGCAACGACGAGCTCGGTCGCGGCGAAACGCACCGCTAGCTCGCATAAGCTCGCCTTCGGTCGGATGATTTTCGATTCGCTGACCTGTAGCGGATCAATCCCAATATCAATAAAGCCAACAATCGTGATGCCGCTGCGATCCGAACTTCGGCGTAGGTTTTCAATGTGGCGCGCCCGTTCGCCGACGCCCAATACCAGCACCCGATGGGTGAAGCGCGCGGCGGTCGTCGCGCGGCAGGTTAATCGACCGGTCGCGATGCCGATGAAAGCGCTAACCAGTGCCATCGCGTAAGTGGCGCCGCCAACCATCAGCAACGGAAAGGTTAGCGAGAGTAGCCCCATGACGAAGAATCCAACCACGAAGCTGAGGCACAACCGGAGCAGCGTCGCGAGCGGCTGCTCGCGCTGTTCGCGCTGATACAGACCGGTCGCGATCATCCCCGTGAGGATGGTGACGTAAAAGGCCAGGGCTTTCGTCCACAGCGGAAGCTCGGTGGTCGTTATGTCCGGGTTCACCTCGACTCCCAGCGTCAGCGCCAACGCGGCCCCCAAATAAATCGAGACCAAAAGGATTAGCGTCTCGGTCGCGCCGAGCAGTAGTAGCGTCACTGGAATGTAGTGCCTGAATATTCTCAACATATGCGATCCTTGGGCGGTACTGCGACCGGCTTATCTTCGGCGCGCGGTGACGCGCCCGCCATCGCACATACCGCCTAAACCTTCGAGGTAGGCCAAGCGCTAGATAGCGCTGGTGGTGGCGCTGATTTCTACTGCGTCACCAGTGTTTGGCGCACATGGCAATTGCGCCGCGGAGGTTGACTGTGGCCTCATGGTTCCGAGTGGCGTGCTTTGCGTTTGCAACGCGCCGAGTGTTTCCAGGTGCCGATTCGTCGGCGCCATTCATTACCAGCACAGCAGGGTTTCAATGATGGTGAACGACAGGTCCCGCGCCGAACCTATCGAAGCTGAACTTATCCACCTGTTGTTCAAACAGGCGCCGCCCTCCATGGTGGCCAACGCGTTAATTTCCGCGATCCTGGTGGCGGTGATTTGGCCCACCATCCCGCCACGCCTGGGGATCACGTGGCTACTCGCGATCTACGCCGTCATTGGGGTACGGCTAGTCATGATTCAAAGATTCCGTAGGGCGTCACCAGCTCCCCACGAAATCCAGCGCTGGGGTGCCTGGTCCGCGGCATCCACCCTGCTGCTCGGACTGGTGTGGGCCTGCGCTCCGATCACGCTGCTGGTGCCATCGGAATCAATCTCACTCGTGACGATGACGGTAATCTTGATGGGATTGGCGGCCGGATCAGCGATTGCGCTAGCGCCCTATATGCCGAGCTTCTATGCCTTCGTCGTACCGTCGCTCGGATCTTTCGCGGTGGTGCTGGCGCTGGATCACGCCACTGTCAGCCATGTGGTCGCGATACTCGCCACCGTTGCGCTGATTGCGTACTGCCTGCATAGCCGCAATGTGCATCGGCTGTTGCGACATTCCCTTGAGCTTAGTTATGAGAACACCGATCTGCGCCGCGAGGCGGAGCAGAAAACGTCGCTCCTGGAATCAACACTCGAAAATATCTCGCAAGGGATCTGCGCGATTGATGGCGCGGGTGGACTTACGATGTGGAACCAACGCTTTGTCAGTCTCCTTGGGCTACCAGCCGCCAACGTTACATTCGGCGGAAATCTCCACGCGCTTCTCCTGAGCGTCGACGCGAAACTGGCGGAGTCGACTTTTGCGCGGGCGGAATACCTCACCGCGGATGAACGCGTCGTCGAGATTTTACCCAATCCTCGAAGCGGCCACGGTCACGTGATTACCTACACCGATATTACGCCGCAGAAGCGACGTGAACAGGCACTCGAATCAGCGCGGCGCGTAGCCGAGCAGGCGAACGCCGCCAAGACGCGATTCCTCGCGGCGGCTAGTCACGATCTGCGTCAACCGGTGCACGCGATTGGGTTGTTTTTTGCCACCTTGGAAGAGCGCACCCCGGGGGCCGCCAGCGATCCGCTGTTCGAACGCATCCGCGACGCGATCATCGCCGTTGATACCATGCTGACAAGTCTGTTGGATATTTCAAAGCTCGATGCGGGGGTGATTCATCCGGTTATTGTTTCGGTCTCCGTTCGCCGTTTGTTCGAGCGGCTGGCGTCGGAATTCGAACTGATCGCGCGCGAACGCGGCCTACGTTTACAGTTTCGAGCGCTCGACGTGCGCGTGCAGTCAGACGCCAATCTGCTCGATCGAGTGCTGCGTAATTTGATATCGAACGCACTCCGCTACACCTCGACGGGTGGCGTTTTGGTGGCAGCGCGACGCACCGGCACGAACATTCGCTTTTGCGTGTATGACACTGGGATTGGGATCCCCGCGCACGAATTTGAAGAAATCTTTGTCGAATTTCACCAACTGGATAATCCGGAACGAGACCGGCAACAGGGCCTCGGTCTCGGGCTCGCCATCGTTCGCCGTATTTGTGATCTCCTCGGCCACCAAATCGTTGTGCGCTCGCGGCTCGGCACGGGATCATCGTTCGAGCTTCGCCTGCCGCTCGCGACTTATGACTCATCACCGGTCGACACCGCGCATGCCGACCACACATCGCTTACGAGCTGTCATATCTTGGTACTCGATGACGACCAAGCCGTACGCCAAGCCATGGCGGGCTTGCTGACCGGCTGGGGCTGCACGGTATCGGCGGTGGGTTCCACCAGTGAAGCGATGGCCTGCGTGCGTGGGAGCCTGCCTCCAGACGTATTGGTCGTGGACTATCGTCTACGCAACAACGAATCAGGAATCGAAGCGATCAGCGCTATCCACGCCGCGTCAGGTCAGGTCATTCCTGCACTCGTGATCACCGGTGACACGGCGCCCGAGCGTTTGCGCGAAGCCGAACGCAGTGGTCTCTCCTTGCTCCACAAGCCCGTAGCGCCGCACACCCTGCGCGCCGGGATCGAGCGATTACTAGCGCGAACCGACGACGTGACAGGTTAAATCGCGAGGGCTGCTTGGGTGAGTTAGCCTGGGGGGTGAGGGGCAAAACCCGACACAGAGCCGAGGCGAATTGTGCAGGTTCGACACGTGACAGCCCCCTATACGGTCCCCTCACTATCCAGCGTGGTCGTTGCTTACGAATGTACATAGATTCATATTTGTCGCGCCAAGGCCTTAAATCGAGGGAAGACTGCGGTATGACGGTCACCAACTGGCATGGATCGGTCTCATCTAGCCCCGCTCGAGTCGTTAACGTCACGCGGGTGGACGAGATCGTCACGGCGCTCTTAAACCCGGCCGACTATCCCCCGCCCGTACGACCCGTAGGTTCGAATCATTCGGTCACGGAAGTTAACGTGGCCAATGGCGGGACCCTTCTCGATATGACGGCGATGAATCGGATCCTCGCCATCGATGAAAATCCGGCGGCGCCGACAGTGATCGCGGAAGCCGGCGCGCGTTTCATCGACGTGGCGCATGCACTGCGTGGAAACCGCGACGGTCACGACGAACCCTACGCGCCGGGCCTACAGTTTTACGTGAACACCGAGATTGGAAATTTGACGCTCGGCGCGGCGGCGACCGCGGCCACCAAGTCAGCCTCGTTCTATCCCGACGAATTCGGTCAGGTGGGATCGTATGTCACGCAGGTCAAACTGGTGCGCCCGAACGGCCAACTGGCGACTGTCAGCGGTGAGGAACTCAAGGTGGTGCGTTCGAGTTACGGCTTGCTCGGTGTCGTCTACGAAGTAACCATGGCGGTGAGACGCCACGAAATGATGGCGGTCCGTCACGAGCAGATGACGCTAAACGAGTTCATCGCGCGCTTTGCTGAGCTCAACGCCTTGCGCGATTCGGTCCGGATGTTTCTATTTCCGTATGACGACCGAGTCGTCGTGGAATATCGCAACTACACGGGAAAGATAACCGGGCCGACGAATCCTGAAATTTTCCAGATCCGGAATTTTATTTGGAAATGGGGCGCGCCCGTGGTCGGCGCCGTGGTCAATCTAGCGCCTCCGCTGCCGCGTTTTGGAAGCCGGATGGTCTCTGATGAGCTGGAAAGTATTATCGATAGAGGCCTCGAGTTCGGCCTGGAGCATGTACTACACGCCGATAGTACCAGCCCGACGGATCAGATCGTGGAGTTCGAACACACGCCCGGGCTTGAGCGTTACGCGTTCAGCATGTGGGCGTTTTGCGCGACGAATTTTCCGCTCGTCTTGAGCGAATATTTTAGCTTCTGTAAAGACTTCGAGGTGCGCACGGACTTTCGGACCAGCATGCCGCACATTAGTTATCGGATTCGGCAGGATCGAAGTGCGCTGTTGTCCTATTCATACGACAACGATGTGTGGACGCTAGATCCGGTGTCGGCTGGCACCGAGCCACAGTGGCCAGAATTTCTCTGCGAGTTCAATCAACTGTGTACTCGCCACGACGGGCGCCCGCTGTTCAATCAAACCCCGAATCTAACGCCCACCCAGGCTTATCAAGCCTACGGCGAACGATTGACGGAGTTCGAACGCGAACGGCGTCGCCACGATCCGCGGAATCGACTGCTGAATCCGCATTTTAAGCACCTGTTGAGCAGAGCGGCCAAGCAGGTCTGATGCGAACACTATCTGATGAATAACACCAATCATTCATTGCGCCGGGCGCTCATTATCGACGATCACCCGATGATCGCGGATGCCCTCGCGCTCGCGCTAAGTGGCGCGCGGATCTTCGACGAGATCGAAACCATCCGTTCGCTCGGCGCGGCGCGCGCGCGGCTCGATAACGCGCAAACGTATACGCTGGTATTGCTCGATCTTCATTTGTCGGACACGCAGGGCGTGGATGGCGTGCGAATCTTGCGCGAACACTATCCCGATCTGCCGCTCATTATTTTCTCGGCCGATGATGGGGTGGAAACCATCAAGCTTGCCTTCGAGTGCGGCGTGCGTGGCTATATTACTAAAGACTCGGCGCGCGACGTTGTGATCAACGCCATCAATCTTGTGCTGGCCGGAGACAATTACATTCCGCGTCATGCGGCCCCAGCGCTCGGCCTCGAGATTGCGACGGCAGTCCGTGGTGAAGAATCAAATCATGCGGCCGCCGTGATTAACCTGTCGCCGCGACAAATGGAGGTGCTGGGATATCTGCTGCTTGGAATGCCAAACAAGGTGATCGCGGCGCGCCTTGGCATGGCGGAAGGCACGGTCAAAACCCATCTCAACACGGTCTATCGCGTGCTCGGCGCGCGCAATCGCGTGCACGCCATCCTTCGCGCACGCGACCTCGGGCTGATGGAACAGGCGATTCAACGTCTGCCGCAAAAATCGACTAATTCACCGTTACGCGCATGGGAGCGCCAATAGAGGGGCGGGAGCGCTCGCTTCGCGTTAAGCCTTTCCCACTGCGTCCTCACCATACATGCGTGGTGTCGCGGCCTGGTGGATTTTGTCATCGACGCGGTTACGGTACCGCTCGGTATACCAGTGCCGGCGCGTCGCCCACCACGCCTGTATCCCGGGATACGCGATGAGATCGTCGACCGGCACTTCGAGCGACTGCCACGCGTCGGTATCGATGAAGCCTTCTAGGTAGTGGTTGTAGAGATTGTCGAAAATGCGAAACGCGTTGCCGAGAGCGCACGAAAGGCGCAACCGATCCACCGCCGCAAGGCTTTCGAAGTCTTTAATGCCATGGATCCAGATGTTTGCCAATTGCTCGCTTTCGGCAAGAGACTGCAAAAAAGAACGAAAGTTTTCGGTCAATTGATGAACCGCCTTGACCCGTGCTTCGCGCACCTGATTGCGGATCTGCAGACCGAGATAAGCGAGCGAAATCATCACGCCGGTGGCCGCAACCACATTGCCGATCGCGCCAATTGCGTTAACGTCCATAATCTCGACCCTTTAAGCGCCTGCAATAAGTTCTGCAAAAATGACTAATGGTCTGCATACGCTAGATTAAATCAACGCCGGAGAACGCAGACCCGGTGACGATTGTCGAGTGTGCGCTCGATGCAAAGCAACCGCCGCTACTTTACAGTAGCTTTCCTTGGCTAGTTCATTCACGTCTTTACGGGAGAGTTCACATGGCGCCATCGCCACCAGTCGATCAAGCAACCTATTGGAACGACGAAGGCGGCCGCCGTTGGGTCGCCAATATCGAGCGGGTTGAACGCATGTTGCAACCCCTATCAAAACGCTTGTTAGACGCAGCGGCGGCAAACTCCGGCGAGCGGGTAATCGATGTCGGCTGCGGCGGCGGTGTCACCAGCGCAGCGCTCGCGCAAGCGGTCGGCGCGCAAGGCACTGTGTTGGGAGTCGATGTCTCGGCGGTCATTTTGGACGTCGCACGACAACGCTACGGCAATATCGCGAACCTCAAGTTCGCGCTGGGTGATGCTGCGAGCATGTCTGTGTCCAGCACGGCTTACGACCTGATCGCCTCGCGCTTCGGGGTAATGTTTTTTCCCGATCCCGCCGTGGCCTTCAGGCATCTACGCACCGCACTGGCGCCACGTGGCCGGCTGGTGTTTATCTGCTGGCGCGCGCTCGAACAAAATCCGTGGATGGCAATCCCAACCAAGGCTGCGTTTGAAATCTTGCCACGACCTGAGGCCCCCGCCCCTCATGCGCCCGGTCCGTTTGCTTTCGCTGACGCCGAATGGCTGCGCGGACTACTCGAATCGGCAGGCTTTAGCGCCGTCGAAATAACCGCCGTCGATGAGTCCGTAGCGCTTGGGAGTTTGGACGAAGCAGTTCAGCAGATGATTCGGATGGGTCCTGCCGCCGCCGCGTTCACCGCCGCCGATGAGGCCACCCAAAATAAGGTTAGTGGGGCGGTCGAATGCGGATTAGCGCCCTTCGTTAGCGCAGGCTGCATCCGCCTGCAGAGCGCGACTTGGCTTGTTCAGGCGCTAACCATATAGGGCGTTCCGCGAGATCGTCACGTCGCTATTAACCTAATCCATACTGAGACCGAGGTGCTGCAAAATACGCCGACTCTGTTTGCGCATTTTCGTGACATGCGCGAACGACGCGGTGGTGCGCAAAAAATCGCGCAGTGGTTGCACTGGATAGCCCCCGTAGGCGCCGGGACCTTTTAGATCGTTCGTAATAACGGTAACGCCAGCCAACTGAATGTCATCGCCAATATTGACATGATCGGTCACGGAAACACGGCCGCCCATGACGACGTTGTTGCCGATGGTTGACGATCCCGCGATGATGAGGCCGGCGGTAATCAAACAGTTCTTACCCACCGTGCAGTTGTGCGCGACGTGCACTTGATTATCGAGCTTGGTGCCTTCGCCGATCCGAGTCTCCTTAAACGTCGCGCGATCGATGGCACAGAGCGAACCGATTTCGACCCGGTCTTCGATCACGACGATCCCCATTTGCGGGATCCGATGATGATGGCCTTGGTCGTCGTGAGCGAAGCCGTAACCTTCGCCGCCGATCACGGTGTTGGGCTTGATCTCGCAATCAGCTCCGACGCGGCACGCTCGCCCGATAAAAACCAGCGGATTGAGGATGGTTCGCGCGCCGATGCGAGCGCCGCGTTCAATGACACAGTGCGCGCCGATCCGCGCGCCGTGACCAATACTGACCTCATCCTCGATTACCGCATACGGCCCGACGACAACCTCGCTCGCGAGCTCGGCGGACTGGGCCACCACCGCCGTCGGATGAATTTGCGTTTCAGGGTATGCAACTTCAACAAAGTGCGTTTTCTGGATGCGGGCGACGCAGAGCATCACATTGGACGATATCAGCACCGGACAAGAAGTCTGCGTGACTTGTGCGGCCAGCTTCTTCGAGACCAGCAGTGCGGTGGGTTTGAGCGCGAGAACTTTCGCCAGCGCTTGCTCATTGTCGACAAACAGCAAGAACCCGAAGGTCGGATCGTCAAGCGATTTTATGCCCAGAACAACGACCGAAAGATCGCCGGCATCGCCAATCACCAAGGGACCCAAGGTGTCTCTAATTCGCGCGAGCGTGATATTCATTGAATTTATTCACTCGAGTGGCGGGCAGGGTTTCAGAGGCCGACCTCCAGATTCTAGCCCATTCACAATGGTCGCGATCGTGATGGCACCATGGCGACGCTAGGCGGGGTTGGTTGAAGAAACTCCTACTTCTCGCATTAGCCCTCTCCCCTCGCGGGAGAGAGCTTAAGGTGAGGGGGTTCGAGTGACGCATTCGCCTTATACTCATCACGCCCGTTCCCACGCCAGGTACCAGGAGCCGCCATGAAAGCCGCGAACGCACCACAGAAGAAAATGCTCGCCAATGTGAAGGTACTCGACTTCACGCAATATTTGGCCGGTCCAGCGGCAACTCGTCTGCTCGGAGATTTTGGCGCCGAGATCACTAAGATCGAGCGCACGCCGGACGGTGATCTCGGGCGCAAGCTGCATATTGTCGCGCCGGGTGTCAGCGCGTTGTTTCTTGCTGCATGCGCTGGCAAGAAAAGTATCGCCTTGGATTTCACGAACGAGCGCGCACGCGCCGTGGTGCATGAACTGGTGCGCCAAACCGATGTGGTAATCGAGAATTACAGCCCTGGGGTGATGGAAAAATATGGCTTCGATTACGAATCGCTGAAGAAAATTAACCCAACGCTCATCATGTGTTCGATTTCGGGTTTCGGTCAGCAGGGCCCGTATGCCAAGTTCACCAGTTTCGACATCATCGCCCAGGCGCAAAGTGGTGTGATGGCAATGACCGGGGACCCCGAGGGTCCGCCCCAATACGTCGGTAACTACTTCGGTGATCCCAACGCGGGGATCCACGCCGCGCTCGCGATCTGCGCCGCGCTCTATCACCGCGTGCTGCAGGGCGAGGGACAGTACATCGATGTTTCGCAGCTGGAAGCGCTGGTTTATCTCGATTACATCAACTTCCCACTGCAAATGATGACCAACGGTCGCATCTCACCGAAGCGCTTCGGCGGCGATTTCTTCTCAATCTGCCCGTACGGCGTGTATCGCTCGAAAGAAGGCTATCTGGTGTTCGCGGTTGCCGAACATCAGTGGGGAGCGCTGGTTCGCGCGATGGGCAAACCAGAACTCGAACTTGATCCGCGCTACGCTACGCAAACTGCGCGGGTTTCGCGCCGACCGGAAGTACGTGCCCTTGTCGAAGCGTGGTTACAATCCTTCGACGACGATGCGACCCCGCTTAAAATTCTGGCCGAAGCCCGAGTTCCGTCTGGTCCGATCCTCGATATCGCGCAAGTGGCACAGCATCCACAGCTCAAGGCGCGTGGGCTATGGCAGGATATTCCGCATCCGGAACTCGGGAGCACGCCGGTGGCGCGCACGCCGTTTCATATGTCGTCGGTTGACCTGACAATTCCGTTCCGCGCGCCGTACTTGGGCGAACACAACGAAGAAATATTGCGCGAGCGCCTCGGTTATACGCCCGCGCAGATCGCGGATCTGTATGCCGAGGGCGCGATCGTGCAGGAGGCACAGGTCAAGATGCTGCGCGCGGCGGGCAGGCTGTAACGACAACTCGCGCGCCAAGTCGAACAAGTCGATGTGCTGATCGGCCCCGCGAGCGGAGCGGGGCGCAAAACGTCGACGTTTCTTTTGTACGATGGTATCGCCAAAAGCCCCGTGGCTGCGCTACGCTCGTCACCGCCTAACATCCACAACAGGAGTGTTCTCAACATGCCCATCGCCAAACTGCAGCGCACCGTGAACGCGCCGCACGCCTATTGCTGGGATTGGTTAGCCGATTTCGGCGCACTCGATAAATTGCATCCGCCGGGAAATTTGATTGAGTTCCGCTGCGAGGGCAATCACATTGGCGCTCGCCGCTTCGCGCGTTTCAAACCCGAAATGCAGATCGCCGGGCAGATTATCGAGCGGCTGGACGTGGCACATGCGCCGCATGTCATCAGTTATTCCATCGTCGAAAACTATCCACTACCGATGCGCGACTACGTGGCGGTGGTGACGTTTGCACCGCGCGACGCAACGCACGCTGAGATCACTTGGGAAGGCCATTACACCGAAGCGGATTTGCCTGCGGCGCAAATGGACGCGTTATTGCGCGATTTCTACGAATTGTTCTTGGGCAACATCGAAAAGGCGCATGCGCTCGGTCGCAAGCCCGGTCAATCACCGTATTAAGGCAGCATTGCTATTAACGCTTAGCTAACACGGTCGTAGGACTCGAGTTTTGGTGCGCCCATTTCTTCGTAAAAACGCGCTGGCGTCCACGGCCAGCTGGCGGGGACGCCGTGCTTGTCGAGATACCAACTCTTGCAACCGGTGGCCCAGATCGATTTTTTCGCGGCCGTGCTGCGCGCGTCTTCGAAGCGTGCGGACACCTCGGCGTTCACGCTGATTTCACGGCAGCGGCCGGCGCGTATTTCCGCCACCAGACGCAAAATATACGCCACCTGGGATTCGGCAATTTGGATCAGCGAGAAGTTGCCGACGGGTCCATTCGGACCGTTGAGCATGAAAAAATTGGGAAATTCAGGAATCGAGATCGACAGATAAGCGACTGGATGATCCGCCCATACCTCATCAAGATTAATGCCGCCGCGTCCCAACACGGTGGTCGGGCGAATAAAGCTATCGGCTCGGAAGCCGGTCGCGACCACCAGCACATCGAGTTCGTGTAACTGACCATCAACCGTCCGCACGCCACGCGGTTCAACCCGTTCGATTCCGTCGGTGATCAGATTAGCGTGGGGATGCTGGATCGCCGTGTAGAAATCGGAAGAAAAAATGAGCCGCTTGCAACCGGCGCGATAATTGGGGCGCAATTTTTCACGCAATCGCGGATCGCGAACGTGGTTTTCGAGATTAGCGCGGCAAGCGTCCTCAATCTCCTTCATGCCGACAGAGTCGGCGTCGATCACGGAATTAGAAAAATGCTGGAAATCCGCATTGATCTTGCGGCGTATCGTTTCGACTTTTTCCGGGTCATGAAGAAACCCGGCGATTTCCTCCTTGCTGTATTCGACGTTTTCGATCGGCATGACCCACTGCGCGGTGCGCTGGAAAAGGTCGAAGCGTCCGGCCTTGTCGACGAGTGCGGAAGTAATCTGAATGGCGGTTGAGCCGGTACCAATCACCCCGACTCGTTTGCCGTCAAGGTCGACGCTGTGATCCCAGCGTGCGCTATGAAAGTAGGCGCCCGCAAAAGTTTCCAGGCCAACGATTTCTGCCACCTGCGGATGATGCAGTACCCCGGTGGCGGCGATGACCACATCCGCAGTATCCGCCCGGCCGGTGGAAGTGCGGATGTGCCAGCGTCCTTCGCGGAATTCGCACGACGGAATGGCTTCGTTGAAGCGAATGCTCTCCACCACTTGGTACTTCTTCGCGACGCGTTCGAAATAGGCCTGGATCTCGGGGCCGGGCGCGAAGGTGCGACTCCACGTGGGATTCGGCTCGAATGAATAGGTGTAAAGATGCGCCGGCACATCGCAGGCGATGCCAGGATAGGTATTCTCGCGCCAGGTCCCGCCCACGCGATCTGATTTCTCGTAGATTACATAGTTATCGTAACCCGCTTCGTGCAATTTGATGGCCGTCAGAATGCCGGCCATTCCCGCTCCAATGATGACGATGCGGGGATTATTTTCGGCGGTTTGCGCGCGCTTCATAGCAAGTTCTCCCGAACACCGCTCTCTCGGTATCGGCGGCATTCGCTCGTTGTCTACGTGAATTTCAGGTTCAGATTGCCGCTGTCTCCTGAAGCCACTGGCCAGGATCATCGGCACCGCGACAGCTTACCCTAATAGCCGAGTCGGACTGAAGAGCGGAATCGCGCAAGCTAAGTCATAGACTGTTACTTCACTCGATAGTGATTTTAATGAGCGTTACGTCGAAACCGACGACGCCGGAAGGCGCTGCGCTTTTTCGCCTTACCGCGATGTACAGCACACTGTCACTGTTTACCCACCATCCGCGAACTCGGGATATAGCGTCATGCCACCATCAACAAAAATAGTTTGACCAGTCACGTAGTCAGCGTCGTCAGACGCTAGCCAGACCGCGGCCTTGCCGATATCTTCCGGGCTCCCGATGCGTCCATACGGAATGAGTTTCAACAACGCCTGCAGGGCCTCGGGTGTATCCCAGGCCGCGCGGTTGATTGGCGTTTGAATTGCGCCGGGCCCGACTGAGTTGACTCTGATCCGATGTGGCGCGACTTCCTGCGCGAGGCTTTGCATGAAAAGCTTCACTCCACCCTTTGATGCCGCATAGTTCACGTGCCCAGCCCATGGGATGACTTCGTGCACCGACGACATGCAGATAATTTTTCCCGTCGCCTTGGAAAGCGCGGGATTAGGTCCGCGACGCCGCATTTCGCGCACGGCGAGCTGACTACACAAAAACATGCCGGTTAGATTGACGCCAATGACCTTGTTCCACTGCGCAAGCGTCATGTCCTCGAACAACGCGTCTTGTTGCAGCCCGGCATTGTTAACGAGAATGTCGATGGTGCCGCAGGCCGCAAACATCGCGCTGAACATCGCCGCCACCTCAACTTCATTCGAAACGTCCGCCTTGATCGCGCGCGCCTTGCCACCCGCGGCTTGAATCTCACCGACCACTTTTTCGGCCCCGGCGACACTTGACGCATAGTTCACGACAACCTCGGCGCCCGCCGCGGCCAGCGCCACGGCGACGCCAGCGCCGATACCTGAACTTGCGCCGGTCACCAAGGCTTTTTGTCCCTGTAACGGTTGATAACTCATCGTGCCTCCCCTTTAGTCTTTACTGTCATCACCGAGCGAAGTTGTTGCGTGGGAAAGGTCAGGCTCATTCGCGCCATTCCGCGATCAACGACGCAATCAGACCCGTCCACCCGGTTTGATGCGAGGCGCCGAGGCCGGCGCCGGTGTCGCCGTGAAAGTATTCGAAAAACGTCAGGTAGTCACGCCAGTGAGGATCGGTCTGAAATTTTGCCAGGTGCCCATACACCGGGCGGTGCCCCGTCGTGTCACGCGCAAAAATTGCAATTAATCTATTCGCATAGGTCGCGGCGATTTCGCCAATGGTCCACTCTCGTCCGTCGCTGCCGGTCACGATCATATCGGAGCCATAGGCCTTGGCGAGCTTGCGCAGCGACTCGATCATCAAAAAGGCCGTCGGAAACCAAATCGGTCCGCGCCAATTCGAATTGCCGCCCTTGATTTTGCAGTCCGCTTCCCCCGGCTCGTACATGACT
>JAYUEZ010000278.1:0-5084 GCA_043738965.1 Gammaproteobacteria bacterium | reverse complement strand
GTATGAGTATAGGAAACATAACCGCCCTCTTCCGAGACGGCGTTCGAATTCAACGCACATGACCCTCGATTTCTCGAAAGAGGGCGATTATGTTTCCTATACCCGAGACTTTCGTCCTCGAGCCGCTGCTGCGCTATCATATGTACGGCACCGGCTATAACCACCCGGAATGGGGCCATGGCTTTTACAAGGGCGAAGAGGCGCATACGCTGGAAAGCTGGAACATCAACGACATCGACATCAACGCGCCGCAGTTCATGCACGTCCAGCATGTCGTGCGCGCAACCTGCGGCGACAAGGTCGGCATCGGTGCGCTCGAGCAGCATATCGTCGGCCCGCACACACGTTACGGCATGAAGGGTTTCCTCGACCCGTTGTGACGCAGCGCCGGGTGCGCATTTTGCGATCAGCGCCGGACCAGCTCGAGAGCATTGAAGCGGACATTGTTGCGCGTCATCCAGTCGGTCACGATATCGACTTCGCCGGCGCGGGCAGAGGCGGGATGTATTTACTTTCTCGGAACCATTGGCGAGATTCAATTGCGGATGGTGGAGGGCACAGTTTTCAGGCGTGATTACCAGATCGTTGCCTGAGTCTTCGACGGAAGGATCCCCCCGATGTTGATTTATCGTGATGTTCTCGCGGCTGGCCTCGTCCTAATTTCCGCTCTGGTGCCGTCTCCGTCACTGGCAGAAACCGCCATCTTTGTTCGTGCCGGCGCCACCGGTGTCAGTTCTCAGTCGTACTCCTTGGCGGTAAGCTATTCCAGCCCGTCCGGGCTGTCAGTGCAGGACACGGGTCCGTTAAACGACACGAAGTCGAGCTATAGCCCGACTTCGGCAGTCACCGGGCTAACCGCAATCTCCCTCCCGGCGGCGGTCAATGGCAGCGCTTCGGGATCGTCGGCGGCAAGCGCCGATCTCGGCACCGGCATCGTCAAGGTCATCGCGAAATCCGACACCTTTGGAAGCGGAGGCATCGGTTTTGCCGAACTGGATGACGACCTGACGTTCGCCGTCGCCGGAGGTGGCAGCGAGCAGATCGCCGTCATTTCTCACCTGGACGGCTCGATCGGCGCTTTCACCAACAGCGCCAGCCTGTCGGGGCTGAGCTACATCCTCAACTTTGGCACCACTAGTAACATTATCTATATCAGCCAAGGCTCGCAAAGCGGCTTCGCCTTTTCGGTAGCTGGCGCTTCCAGTCCCACACCGCTCGGCTGGGATAGCTACACCGTGTCGAACGTGACCGGCACGGGGTTCGACTTTACCGGCTTGCTGACGATCAGCGACGGCGAGTTGCGAACCGTAACGCAGCGGCTGTCCCTGAATTGCCAGGAGGGGGTCGACTGCGATTTCTCCCACACTGGTAGCGTCGCGTTGCAATTGCCGCCGGGGGTTAGCTTCACCTCGGGATCGGGAGTGTTCCTGACATCGCCGACGACAGTCCCAGTACCGGCTTCATGGGCAATGCTCGTTTCAGGGTTCGGCTTCGTTGGCGGTGTCGCCCGCCGACGTCGGACGCTGGCCGACGGTCAACGTCGGTTGGAAGCTGCTCGTTAAATAGTTCGTCGCGGCACAGGGCTTCCGTCCGGGGACGCCACGGGCGACAAGAACGAGTTGAGGTCTCTCATTACAGCCGGTCGCCCGAACGTTCACCATGTGCGAGAGGCTTCCGGGTCAGGTCTTGCCTTTTGCCCTCGTGAATTTGCTGGCTGCACGTGAACCATGATTTTCATTGCCCATTCGCATCGACCTAAATCCGAACTCCGCAAACCGGAGATGAATTTTAACTCGATCAATCGCCGACAAAAAAGCAAAAGACAAGCTCTGATACGAATGGCACTTACTTAACCGCGCGGGCGAACTGTCTGAAGGCTGGGGTTGCGAGCGCGGCGCGCCGGTCGAGGTGCTCAAGAATCTTCTTGATCACGATCGGATCTTCGATGCTCGCTATCACCTTGACCGCATCACCATAGTGGTCACAGGTTTCCATCTCGATTTTGAACACGCGCTTCAACCGCTAGGCCCATGTCATCGCGACGTGGCGAGCGGGCGCTGGCTCGTCAGGGGTCTTGCCTTTGCGCTGCCTCCGTTTGGCCAGCGTCATCTGCGCACGCAGTCGATGGTTCGGCGCGAACACCCCGTGGTAGCGCGTGAGGTTGACGCCCGGCGTCGGCGCCAGGGCGGCCAGTCGCGCCATCAAGTCGAGCGGTTCGACAAGATCGCCGGGAGCGATTTCGGTCAGTGGTGTTCGGATCTTTCCCTTTGCCTTTGAAGTGATCGGAAATCCAGGACACCCGCAGGCGTCTTATCTCAGGTCGTTGGAGTATTTGACAACGTTTTCTCGCGTTGGCATCATGTCCAACATGAAGGCGACGCTGATTGCCCGAACACGGATCGTCTATTCAGCTCACTCGTTCGCCGAGTTGGTTCTTTGGCGAGTACCAACGCCCGTGTTGGGCTCCGCCCACGAATTCAAGTATCGGTTGGCTTACGTTGTCGACTTGGAATGCGTGGTGCGCTACGACAACGAAGTGGGAAAGGGTGACCACCGCCATTTCGGTGTAACCGCGAACGCCTACAAGTTCAGTACTCCGGAGCGATTGATTGTCGATTTTCAGAAAGACATAGCGAGGTGGAACAATGAAAACCGTCGTACTTGAGGTTCGGGCGCCTGAGAAAACGATGGCGAACTTTGTCCAGTCCTGGAAGACCGGCAAGCCGGAGCGCTCAGCACGAATCAGCTTCGCAACGCCCGAACTACTTTGGCAAGTACTGTCGGCGAAGCGCTGGGAACTGCTGAAAGTTCTTTGCGGCGCCGGTCCGATCTCCATCCGCGAAGCAGCGCGTCGGGTTGATCGCGATGTAAAAGCCGTTCATTCAGACATCACTGCCCTACTAAATGCAGGTGTTCTTGAGCGTTCCGAAAGTGGCGGTATCGTTTTCCCATTCGAAGCGGTCAAAGTTGAGTTCTTGCTCGAAGCAGCGTAGCACGGGAGTTCCGAAAAACACGGAGCAAGGGTGATACGTTCAGCGCGGTCGCCTGTTTCATCCGTAGTGTAGGTTCCTGACGCCCGTGACCCATCGTCCGTAACGTAAGGTTGCGAGCATTCCGTTCAACGGCCCCGAATGCCATCCAGCGCATGGGGTAACGGTTGGGGTATATCAGTTCCTTTGGAGAAATTATTCGTCGTTCTTTCAGATGGTTACGAAGCCATCGCGCCTCCTAGTCCCCCAGCCAACTCAGCTTCCAAACACTTCCAATACGTTCCGACAAGAGCCGTAACTTAATAAAAATACTAAAGATTACTTACCTGTACAGTTCCAGAGCATCCAGTTGAAGCCGGACCCAATGATGTAGCAAAATGTGTAGCATTGGTGTGTAGCAAACACTTTTGCTACACAAATTCTATAAAGATCGTACCCATTGCTACACATGACCACTAAACTTACCGATTTAGAAGTTAAAAATTCCAAGCCACACACGACCAAATATACGGTGGCGGCCGGACATGGACTGACCTTGCTAGTCATGCCGGACGGCGCTAAGTACTGGCGGTTGCGCTATCGGCTCGGTGGCAAACCCCGGATGTTGGCGCCGACGCTGATTTGAGCCACTTCCAAGGTGCCTGCCGAAGTTGCATTGAGCCAGTCCGACCGGGCCAGCAGCCGCATCAATGTTAGTGATTAGGCCTTGAAGGTTGGCTCAATCTGGCGTCGGCACGATGGCTCAATTTGAGATCGGCGCCAACACGCTAACCTCACGCTCAAGATAGCGCGCCAGTAATTGGGCGTCCTGGCGATCTGCTTTCACGCGCTGTCCGACCCCTTGTCGATAGTGCGCCAGACGCTGCGGATCGACGAGATAGACCTGATGCCCACGCGCATGAGCCGCTTGCGTCAGGAGCTCGTGATAACTGTTGGTCGGCTCGATCGCAACCTGGATTGGTATCTGAAAACGAGTCAGCCACTGCTCGATGGCATCGAGCGAATTGAGGATCGAATACGCTTCGCACGATTCCAACTCGAAAATATCGAGCCGATGCTTTGAAACGTCCACGCCGAGGGTAATTCTTGTCTCATCCTGTTTCGTGATGACCTCCGCTGTTCAAATGAACAGGCCGGGGACGCACCAGGCGCAACCTTGCTGAAATCGGCCGTATTGACGGCGAGATCCTTCATCGGCGCTCAGCGGTCAGGGGTGGGGACGAGTTCTAAACGAGTCGGTGCCCAAACAGGCCCGAAGGAAAGATAACCGCGCTGTTCCCCGAAATCGAGCCCCGCTGTCGTTGAATTCGAACGCTTCAACCGGAACTATAGTGATAGACGGTGGCCGTTAACCCTGGAATTTCACTGGACGCGCGCGAAGCGTATTCCCTATATCGGAAATCTCGACCGCTTAGCTCAGCAGGGACGCGTGGCCCCGTGCCGGGTGTCAGCCCAGCTTTGCGCCCCTGCATGAAAATTCGGGCAAGTACCATCAGCCAGCCTAGTTCTTTCAGGCCCGGTCATGCCAGTGGCGGCGGCGCGCGGGCGAACGGTCTGATGGCGGCCGTCGTGGCTGTGTCACGCCGCGCGAGATGCGCCAGGATCTGTTTGATCACAGCGGGCTCTTCGATACTCGCGATCACCTTCACCGCGCCACCACAGTGGTCACAGGTCTCGATATCAATCTTGAACACCCGCTCAACCGTTGCGCTTAACGCTCATCGCAACGTGCGGGGCGACCTCTTCAGCCGTCTCGGCACCACGCCGATCACGCCCGGCCGGTGTCACCTGCTCACGCCGCCGGTGATTCGGCGCGAACACCCCGTGGTAGCGCGTCAGGTTGCGACCGCGCCCCGGGAGCGTAGGAAAACGCGAAGCTCTAAACATCCGTGTACGACTTGCCGCGCCTCTCACGTCCGCCTAACCTGTCGTGGTCGTTACCGAAGTGGCCACCGCGATGAGTGCATTACCGCCTGAATTTTCCCATCTGTCGCCTTTCGTTCCGACCTGGACAATCGCGACCGAGCTGGGCCGGAACGAATTCCGTACTCGACAGCCGTACGTAAAGATAAAGGAATTTTACGACGCACTGAT
>JAYUEZ010000277.1:0-13474 GCA_043738965.1 Gammaproteobacteria bacterium | reverse complement strand
TGCTCGAAACAATCGGCAACACGCCATTGATTAAATTGCGCAAGGCATCCGCGATTACGGGCTGCATCATTCTCGGTAAGGCCGAATTTCAAAACCCTGGTGGCTCAGTAAAGGATCGCGCGGCGCTCTTCATCATTCAAGATGCGGAGCGCCGTGGGTTGTTGCAGCCAGGAGGCTTGATCGTCGAAGGCACTGCGGGTAACACCGGAATCGGTCTCGCACTGGTCGCCAACGCGCGGGGTTATCGCACCCTTATCGTGATTCCGAATTCACAAAGCCAAGAAAAAAAGGACATGCTACGACTCTGTGGCGCGGAACTGATGGAAGTCGCGCCTGCGCCCTATAAAGATCCGGGTAACTATGTTCGTGTGTCGGAGCGTGTAGCCAACGAGCTCGCGGCACAAGGAGTCCACGGTGTGTTATGGGCGAATCAGTGGGACAATTTGGCCAATCGCGACGCGCATGTTAAAGGCACGGGGCCTGAAATTTGGACTCAGACCGAAGGTCGCGTGGATGGCTTCGTCTGCGCCATCGGGACTGGTGGCTCGCTGGCGGGAATTTCCATGTATTTAAAATCAATGCGATCAACGATCGTTACGGCGGTGGCCGATCCGCCGGGCGCCGCGATGTTTGAATATTTCACCAGCGGCGAACTCAAGTCCGAAGGAAGTTCTATCACTGAAGGCATTGGCCAGGGTCGCGTAACCAAAAACATCGAAGGCGCACCGGTGGATCGTGCGTATCGAATCCCCGATGCTGAAGCCGTGCAAATCGTCTTCGATTTGCTCAAAGAAGAAGGACTCTGTGTCGGTGGCTCGTCCGGCGTAAATGTCGCGGGCGCCATTCGGCTCGCGCGCGAGCTCGGTCCCGGCCACACCATCGTCACCTTGCTCTGTGATAGCGGCACACGTTACCAGTCCAAACTATTCAACCCTACTTTTTTGCGCGAGAAAGGATTGCCGGTGCCCTCGTGGTTATAAGAGGACGCTAGAGATCCTTTCTAGTTTAGAATTGACGCTCACTATGACGAAACCAAAGGACGATCTCATGCCCGAATCGAATCGCGTCTGGCGCTTGCGTAAACGACCCGTTGGCGCCATTGGTGACGATGTGTTGAGTTTCGCCCCCGAGCCAATTCCGGAACCGGCCGCCGGCCAGTTTTTATTTCGATTAAATTATCTGTCGCTCGATCCCACCAATCGGATCTGGATGAGCGATATGGACCAATACATGCCGCCGGTCGCGCTCGGCGATGCGATGCGTGGGGTGGTGTGTGGCACGGTGGTGAAGTCAAATCATGCGGATTTTGCACTGGGGGATGTGGTGAGTGGCCTCGGGGTGTGGGCCGATTATCAAATTGGCGCGCCAGGCATGTTGAACAAGTTCGGGCCGCTTGGCACGGTGCCGGTGGCGGACGCCTTCGGTCTTTTTGCGGTCGTGGGTCCAACGGCGTATTTCGGTTTGCTCGATCTCGGTACGCCCAAATCCGGTGAGACCGTGGTCGTGTCGGCGGCGGCGGGTGCCGTTGGTTCGATCGTCGGTCAGATCGCCAAGATTAAAGGCTGCCGTGCCGTCGGTCTGGCGGGCTCCGCGGCCAAATGCCAGTGGCTGGTGAATGACCTCGGTTTCGACGCCGCGATCAACTATAAGACCGAAGACGTCGCGGTGGCGTTGAAGCGGGCATGCCCCAAAGGCATCGATATTTATTTCGACAATGTCGGCGGCGACATCCTTGATGCCTGCCTAAAGCAAATGAACCTGCAGGGTCGAATTCCGACTTGCGGTCTTATTTCACAATACAACGCCACGGATACTGTGCCTGGTCCGGTCAACTATCCGATGATTCTGATGCAACGCCTGAAAGTGCAGGGCTTTATCGTGCTCGACTATGCGAACCGCTATCCCGAAGCCATCGCCGCGCTCGGTGGATGGTTGCAGCAAGGCAAATTGAAATTCCGCATGGACATGTACGAGGGCTTAGAAAACGCCGTGACCACGCTGCGCAAACTGTATACGGGTGAGAACACCGGTAAGCTCATGATTCACGTCGCTTAGGCCTCCAAGTTGCCGAATAAATCATCCGCGGTTTCTTCAGCAATGGCGCTTTAAATCTTCGCGATTCGGTAGCCTGCACGTGGATAATGCACGGCGACTTCGCCGACGGCCGGATCCTCGCGCAGCACCGTTATTTCATCGGCAGCGAGCCGCGCTACACGGCCGGTGGTGCGCTCCTTGCCGTAATCGTCGGCAACGATTGCGACGTTATCGCCGAGCATGAATTCGGTATCGGTACTATCCCCACCACTAAGATCGTTGGGCCGTGCATTCCGTGCAATCGTTAACGCCTCTGTGCCGGACATTGGCTGCATTTTCCCCGGACCAAACGCTTCAATTCGCGCGAACCATGCCGCGAGCGCGGATCGCTTCGTTACCTCTATCCACACACTCGGGCTGTTTTTGAGAAACCACACACAGTGAAAGCACGCGGCATCGGCCGCCGTGAAATTCGCGCCCAATAAAAATGACTGGTTAGCGAGTTGCGCGTCCAATCGGGCGAGAGATTGTTTGGTCTGCGCGAGTGCGTGCGGCGCGGCGCCAACTAGCGCCTCTTGCGTAAAGCCGGCGGACATGGCCGAACGGTCGGTAATGAAGTCCGGCGGTAACGCGGGCAGTAAATCGACGATCACGGGCGGGACCACTTGCATAAACAATCGGTGATCAGCCCAATCTTCCAACAGCGCCGCAACGCCCGCCTGCGCTGCCGGCACGCACGCGGGTTGTGGATACCGCTGCTCAAGTACCCGCACCATCAACGCGGTGTCGCAATAGATATCCGCGCCGATCTGCATGACGGGGATTCGGCGGTAGCCGCCGGTTAATGGTGTGAGATCGGGTTTGGGCGCGATCATGGGTTGTTCCACCCCGCGCCACGGGATTTGCTTATACGCCAGAATGCGCCGTATTTTTTCTGAAAACGGCGAGAGCGCGTAGTGATGCAGAATAATTTCAGCCATGATGTTTTTCCTAGAGAAGTTTTATGTATGCCGCGACGCGCATCCGACACCCGCGCCATTTCCTGTATTTAGTGAAATAGTTCCAGCTGTTCAGTGGTTCGCGCGCCCTCAATCGACAATATCTTACGCTTCGTATTCGCTCCACCGTTCGCTGTGAAGCCGCCGAGTTTGCCACCAGCGGCCACCACGCGATGGCAGGGCACGATCAACGGAAACGGGTTACGACCGAGCGCCTGACCGACGGCCTGCGCAGCGCCGGGCGCATTCAGTGCTTTGGCGAGTTCTCCATACGTGAGGGTCTTCCCGGGAGGGATTTGCCGGGTTACCGCATACACGCGTTGTTCAAATTCGAGCACTCCACGCATATCGAGCGTGATTGACGAGAGATTGCGAGCCTCGCCCGCGAGCAGTGCGACCACGTCGTCAATCGCACGTTGTACGACGTCGGGTGGCGTGACTTCCGGTAACTGCGGAAAACGCCTTACCAAACGAGCGCGAGAGGCGGCGCGATCCGCTTCTGGTAGTTGCACGCCGACGATGCCGTGCTCGCCCCACGCGATTCCGCAGTGGCCGATGTTGGAGTCAAAGAGTGCGAAACCGTTGCGTGCGTCGGTTGTTTCGATCATCACACGTCAGCCTTCGGCTCTTAGGGTGTCCACACACCGCCCGCGTTCGTGCGATAACCGAGCGCGCGATAGGTGGCGTCCACGAGCGCCTGTCCGCGGCTATTGAGTAAAACTCCGGTTCCCATGCGATTCATCGAATAGCCAAAACTGAGCGCACACTCGGGATCCGCAAACCCCAGCGAGCCACCGGCGCCCACATGGCCAAACGCCGCTTCGGTCATTATTAGACTCGAATTCACGGTTGCGGGAATGCGTCGATTGTCAGTGGATTTCATATAGCCCAAAGCGAAACGTGCCGGGATCATCAGCGTTGCGTCTTCGACGGTTGCCGCCGAGACGCGCCCCATCCGTGTCAAGGTCTCGCGCCCGACCATGCGCACGCCGTTCAAGGCGCCACCGTTGGCAAGCGGCGCGTATAGGCCAGCCAGCGCGCGGGCGTTCGCCATGCCGTTGGCCGAACCTACTTCGGCCGCGCGGCACGCGCGCGAATTGGCATCGAATGTGGCGAAGTCGCGCATGAAAAGCGCAGTCGGGGTGTCGGTGGTATTGAGCGCGGTCTTGATAAATTTGGTGTCCAGCCACGCCTGATCGGGTTCCGCCATGATCATCGGCGCCACTCGTGTTTCATAAGCCTCCGGCAAGCCGATCCAGAAATCGAGATTGAGCGGACGTGCGACTTCATCCGCAAAAAAGTGTCCGAGTCGTCGCCCACTCGCTCGGCGGACGAGTTCGCCCACCGTCCAAGCCATGGTGATCCCGTGGTAGCCCTGTCGAGTCCCCGGCGCCCAGAAGGCAGACTCGTCCGCCACCCGCTTGACCATGTACTCGTAGTCCCAAAAGCCGCCCGCCTTCAGCGGCGCGCGAACATGCGGAACGCCGACCGTGTGATCGAGTGTCATCGACACGCGCGAATCTTCCTTACCACCGACGCCAAACTCCGGCCAATAGCGTGTGATCGGGGCGTCCAAATCGAGGTGTCCGCGATCAGCCAACAGGTGCGCGCATAACGCCATCGCGCCTTTCGTCGACGAGAACACCATGCTGATCGTATCGCGCGTCCACGGCGCACCGTCGCGCGCTTTGCGCCCACCCCATAGATCGACCAGCGTCTTCCCTTCTAAATTTACGACGCAACTGGCGCCGACTTCATCGTGATGCGCGAAGTTATCGACAAAGGCCTGGTACACGGCGCTGAATTTTGGATCATAACTGCCTTCGATCTTGCCGGAATGAGTGTCGAGCGAAACTTGAGTTTGCACGCGGATCCTCGGAGTAGGGCTTAAGGTGAAATAAACACCAGCGCGGCAATGCTGGTGAGGTGATGCGGATGCTCAAGGGCGATCCGCATTCGTTGTTTAGGTTGGTTCTTCGATCACTAAAAACGTCGGTTCGAGCGCCTGATCACGAACCGTGATCAAAGCTTGATACGCCGGTGAGTTATACCAATTTGTTACTGCTTGAGCATCCACAAATTTTGCGATCAAACAATTCTGGGCGTTGTGTTGGCCCGCGAGCACGGCAGCCACCTTGCCACGTGTGACCACGGTCCCACCTGCCGCCACTAAAGTTGGTCCGGCGGCCGTGGCATATTCTTGTAATTTAGCCGCGTCTTTTACTTTGACGAGCGCGATGAAGTAAGCAGCCATGAATGTTTCCTTAATCTTTACTAAAAAGACGAATCTAACGCAGATGAGCCTAGGTTCCGATCAACTCGGTGTGTAATGATATGCCCATCTGCGGCGCTCAGGATCGCCGCTTTGTTCGGTTCGGCAATTGCATCAAATCGCCGATCGAATGTAACCAAGTCCGTTCCGAGGCCGCGAGTTCCTACAAGTATTCCCGAGAATGCGAGTGGCGGCGAGCGATCAGCGTCATCACAGGTATAGACCGCCGGATTCGCATCATCGGCCGTGAATGTCCGGGAACTCCGGTTGAAACGAGATTCGTCAGCGAGCGCCGAGGCACTAGGCGCAAGCAGTAGGAGTGCAGGTGGCGGGGTGCGCGCAAGCGCGCGGTTGCTGCCGCTAGAATTAACGCGGGAATGAACAGGAGCTTTCACGCCATGCATCCAGATCAAGCGGCGATCATCGCCGTTCACCACCAAGTAGCCGCGACGTTCAGTGCGCTTGACCTCGCGGGCTTCCGCCAATGCTATCGTCTGCCGTGTCAGATGATTACTCCGCAGGGCGTTAGTGTTGCCACCACCGACGCTGAATTCGACTCCTTTTTCCGGCCGTTAATGGAACAGCTTCGCCGTAACGATTTCGGTCGTTCGGAATTGCGCGAAATCTACGTGCGCGTGCAAGCAGACAACATCGCAATCGCGAGCACGCATTGGGTGCGCTACCGGAAGAATGGGAGTGAACTAGAACAATTGGGAGCGACTTATACGATGACGAAATTCGCCGGCGAGTGGCGAATCGTCAGTTTGATGGCGCACGACTCAGCTGCGATGTTGCGGCTTGATCGAGCTTAAGACCTTCCAGCAAAAATGGATCCTACGCTAGCGCCAGTCTCAAATTTAGCGAGCGTGTTCGCGACAAGGCAAAAAGAGATCAGGAGGCGGAGTTTACATGCGAGTAAAGGAGCATTCCGAACCCCTTTTCAACGCGGTATCGACCACGCGCAGCAATTTTTAAACCGGTTCGTTCTAGTCAACTCGAATACTTACGTCTACGCGCGGCTAATCCGCCTAGCGCTGAACCCATTGGCCCTAACGCAGGCGGCAAGGGCACGGGAGCTGGGTCCACGCGTACATTCGTTGAAGCTAGCTTGAAAAAAATAGGAGCTGATTCGCAGGGGAATGCGTCTGTAGCTGCTTGAAAGGAAGGGGTTTAATTGTCTCAGTTCGATGCGCCACCCTCACACTGCATTGGAGTGTGAGGGTGGCGTACGACGTATCGTCTAGACCCCATCGCCTATTGCAGGCGATGGGGAGTGAACTTAATTAATACGAGCCGCGGCGCTGTGGCCGTGCTTCACGGGGCTTCGCTTCATTGACACGCATATTGCGGCCCTTCAGCGGTTGTTCGTTAAGCGCCTTAATGGCGGCATCAGCTTGCGAATTATTCGGCATTTCGACGAAGCCGAAGCCTTTCGATTCGCCCGAAATCTTATCCTTGATAACCGAAGCGCTTGAGACCTCGCCAGAGGCGGAAAACGCATCACGAAGGTCGGCGTCGGTAACGCCATAGGCCAAATTTCCAACATATATATTCATAGCAATCTCACAAAAATAAAGGTGTGTCTTGTCCGCTATCGCGACAACCGGAGCCGATGACACAAGTGATCCGGAAGCCGATTCGCCGATGGTCGGCAAATTCGTCAGAGGTAAAAAAACGGTGTAGGGATGAGTGGGGAATCGGGGTAACTGCGGGGGGTGGCGCGCCCACTTTAGTTAGGACGCAATATCAAGTTGGCGGGGAGCCTACTCCTTATAGCGCTGCATAGATAGTATTAATTGCGAATTTTCTGGTCGAGGCTAGCGATTGGATCCAGAATTTGCTCGTCGATAGCAGATTGCTTGAGGCAGAATGCCACGGAGTAGGCTCGGCGCCGCCGACCAAAGCGAAGTGAGTTGCCTGTGATAACGCACCAAGCCGCATTGCCCGAACAAGCATTCGAATCCTTTGAATTCCGAGGGACGGCGCGGGAGTATTTCAATATTTGGATCGTCAACCTGTTGTTGACGATCGTCACCTTAGGCATCTACTCCGCATGGGCCAAGGTGCGCACCTTGAAGTATTTCTACGGCAACACGTTCGTTGGCGGTCATAACTTTGATTACCACGCTGATCCGCGCAAAATTCTCAAGGGCCGCATGATTGCGGTCAGCGTGCTGTTTGGGTTCGGCTTTCTATCGAGTTTGCTACCCGGCGCCGAATTCTGGGTGTTGGCGGCGTGGCTCACGTTGTTGCCGATGCTGATTGTGATGGCGACGAGCTTCCATTTACGCAATTCAAGCTATCGCAACATTCAGTTTAACTTTATACGCGACTATGTCGGTGCTTATCGCCTCTTTGGCTGGCCGTTGTTGTTCGCGGTCACACTCACGGGTCTGGCCTTGCGTGCGCCGAGCGTCGTGCATTGGTTAGAAACGTCCCAGCACCAAGGCCAAGGACCCGCGCCCACTGTCAAGGATCTCCTGTTGCCGATATTCAGTTTGGCGCTGATCCCGCTCGCGCCTTATTTGGACTATGCGCGGGCGCGGTTCCTCGTTGACCGCGCGAGCTATGGGCACTATCAAGCGCATCTAAACTGCGGTGCATGGGCGTTTTACAAGCTATATCTCGTGACGTTTTTATTCTTCGTTGCGATCTTTGCGGTACTCGGTCTGGGAGTCGGCTTGATTAGCACGGCGCTCGGCATCGGTCGCGGTGGTGCGGGACCTTTGGATTTCAAAGCGATCGCGCCGTTCGCGGTCACCGCGGTTATCGTGTTCTACTCGGCCGCGTTCTTTGTTGGCGGTTATTTCCGTGCGCAGCGCACGAACCTGGTGTACGGCCATGCTGACTTTGCGGGGCATCGGTTGCGCAGTGAGTTAACCGGTCGCAGTGTTGGCTGGTTGTACTTATCAAATACCGTGGCCGCGATCCTGAGCCTTGGGTTGATGTTGCCATGGGCGCGGGTTCGTATGGCGCGTTACGTGGCCGAGCGCACCGCGTTGCAAACGACCGGCCTCGAGGACGTGCGCGCCGTCGACGGAACGGCGGGGAGTGTGGTCGGCGAAGAGGTCATGGATGTATTCGACGTTGACCTCGGACTTTAAGCGACATGCGCGGCCGCTACTTCGATGGCGTGACCGCTGCCGTCACCGCAGTTGAAGTCGAGATCGAAGCCGGACAATTAAACTTCAAACCCGCCGTTAGATCTGCCATCGCCTTTGCCGACGTCGTGGTAAGCGAGCGGCTAGGCAATGTCCCGCGTAGCGTGGGTCTGCCGGGTGGCGCCCGCCTCGAATTTGAGCAAACGCCAGAATTAGAAGCGTGGCTCAGTCGGCATGGGGTGCGGCGTAGCGTCGCCGAGGGCATCGAACGCCAAGCGCTGTATGTGATCGCGGCCCTGGTCGGGGTGGTTGCGGTGGTTCTCGCAGTGGCGAAGTGGGGCGTGCCGTGGTTGAGTGGCGTCGTCGCGGATCGCCTGCCGGATTCGGTCCTTAGTCAACTTGATACCGCCACGCTCGCGCAGTTGGATGATCACTTGATGACCGCGACCGAGCTTACCGCGCCTCAGCAGCAACACATTCGTCGACTATTTGATTCGCTGCGTCTGGATGCGACGAGTTCGCGTAGCGTATTGGTGCTACGCAAAGGCAATGCACTCGGCGCCAACGCCTTTACGTTACCGAATGGTACGGTGGTACTAACCGATGAATTGGCCGGACTAGCACGCGCCGATGGCGAACTCGCGGCGGTACTACTCCACGAATTAGGGCATGTCGCCCATCGTCATCCCGTACGACTCATCTTGAATCACGCGGGACTTGCGGCGATGAGCGCGGCGGTCTTCGGAGATCTGCAAGCGGTGGGCACCTTGCTGATTGGCGCGCCGAGCATCTTGATGGAGGCCTCGTACTCGCGCGCGTTGGAGTGGGAGGCCGATAGCTACGCGTTGTCCCGCTTATCGAGCCTTGGCATCTCAGCTAATGCATTTGCCGATATGCTCGCACGCCTGGAACGTTGCCAATTTATAATCCGCATGACGTCTTCGAAAAAAGACGCACATGTACCGCACGCGGAGTGCGAACTCGGAACTACTAAGAGCGGTTCTAGTTCAGCACAGGAATCGGCAGCAACGCCGAATTGGGAAAACTATCTCTCATCGCATCCAGCGACCGAGGAGCGAGTCGCGCGCTTTCGCGCGGCGGCACGGAAATGAGTCCGCCGCGCGCGCCCTACTTATGGTATCGCCACGAGGAGAGTAGTGACGTCCGAAGAAACGATGCAAGCTTATCGCGACGCAGCGCACTAGCATCGGAACCCCAGACGTAAGGTCCGCCATGCCGCGTTTCGCCGCAAATCTGTCCTTGATGTTTAATGAGGTCGACTTTCTAACCCGATTCAACGCGGCGGCCGCGGTCGGTTTCAAAGGTGCCGAATTTCAATTTCCTTATGACTATCCCGTGGCCGAGATCGCAGCGCGACGTGCGGAATCGGGTTTGACCGTCGCGTTATTCAATGCGCCGCCGGGCCACTACGCACAAGGTGAACGCGGGATTGCCGGCATTCCCGGCCGTGAAGCCGAATTCGAGGCGGGGATTGTCTCGGCACTCGCGTATTGCGCGGCGCTTGATTGTCGACGGCTGCACGTGATGGCCGGACTGATTCAGCACGGCGCCAATCGCCTAACGCTGGTGAGCAATTTACGCCGCGCCGCCTCGCGCGCTGCTGCCGCCGGTGTCGAACTCTTGATCGAGCCCATCAACAATCGCGATATCCCAGGGTATCTGATTAATCGCACCGCGGAGGCGATGGCGATCATCGGCCAAGTCGGCGATCCGCAGGTGAAGTTGCAATTCGATCTCTATCATCGTCAGATCATGGAAGGTGATTTGGTGGCTGCGCTTCGCCAATACCTTCCCTATGCCGCGCATGTTCAAATCGCGCAACCGCCGGATCGGGGCGAACCGGATCGCGGCGAGATCGACTATCGATTTATTTTTCAAATGCTCGATGCGCTCGACTACGCAGGTTGGGTCGGCTGCGAATATCGGCCGCGTGGTGACACGGTCACGGGTTTAGTGTGGCTCGCGGACTTGGGCGTGCGCGTGGACGGTTAACGTGGTTCGGCGTCGCCTGCTCATCGTCGTCGCACTCGTCTGCGCACTGAGCGCGTGTCAGTCGTTTGGTCCGCCTGCGAATTTCGAAAGAACCGAACTATATTTTGGCTTGTCGAAACCAGATGGGCGAATGGTGACCGCGGAACAATGGCAGGCCTTTGTGAATGACGAAATCACGCCGCGCTTTCCCGCGGGTTTGAGTGTAGTTGATGCCGCCGGCCAATGGCGTAAACCTGACGGTGCCATAGCGCATGAGCCGAGCAAAGTGTTGCTGTTGATTCACCCCGCCGACACCGCCAGCGAAACGGCGATTGAGGTGATCCGCACCCGCTATCGCGAGCGCTTTCAGCAAGCGTCTGTGTTGAAGGTAACCGTGCCGGCGCATGCGGAGTTCTAATAAGACTTCTTACCGCGAATTTATTCCCTCTCCCGCAAGGGGAGAGGGGGACAATTGCTTCGCTTTCGCTCGCAACGACGAGATTCCACACCGTCTAACCCGACCTATGCGCGCGTGGTTCCCCACTGGTTCCAGAACGTCAGCGTGGATGCGGGAAGGCGATGCGCCGGATTTAAGTCCCCGCCCTTAAGCCAGGCCACGGGCAACAGCGCGGCCTGGGTGTAGTCGCGCGGGATCCCGAGTAGATCGCCGACTTCGCGCTCATAGAGTAAATGCAGAGTGGTCCATGCCGAGGCGACTCGGCGCGCGCGTAAGGCCAGCATCAACGACCAAGTGGCTGGCAGGATCGAGCCATACATCGAGGCTTGAGTAAAAACATCGTCTTGTTCGAAACGCGATTCGAGACAGGGGATGATGAATACCGGCACGCGTTGCAAATTTTCCATCAGGAATCCGCCAGACTTCGTCAACGCGGCTTTTTGTTGTTGGCGTAAATCCTCCGCGCTGTAGTCGCGCATCATGTTAACGCCAGTGCGTGTGAGAGCGGTCTTTCCTTCGACATAGCGTTCCGCGCCTTGCCGATAATAATCGGCGATTTTCGCGCGCAAAGTAGCGTCGGTGACCACCATGAATCGCCAGGTCTGCGTGTTCGCACCAGTCGGCGCCTGCAGGGCAATCTCCAGTGCTTCGTTGATCAGCGAGTCCGGCACCGCACGCCCAAGATCCAAGCGCTGGCGTACGCTGCGCGTGGTCTTAAGCACATGATCGACACTGGCGAGATCGATGGGTTTGGTGGTCTGGTTGGGCATGGGATGGTTCCGGTTATCGTTGAAGCGTGAGGGAAAAAAACTCGTTCAGTGGGCCGCGACGCGTCCGCTGTTCAGGGGTGCGGCCGTGCCGCGACTGGCTAGCCAGCCTTGAAAATAGGCCCCTGCAATCATTCCGCCGACTGCAATAAGGAGAGACCAATTGCCGGCGCCTAGTCCCGCGATCGCAGGCCCTGGACAGACGCCAGAGATCCCCCAGCCGACGCCAAATAGCGCGGCGCCGCCGATGGTTTGCGAATTCATCGCTGCCGCGTGCCGCCCGAAACTCTCGGCGAAGAATGGCTTGCGCAGAAATCGCGGCGCGAGTTGATAACACAGTGCAGTAACCGTGCCCGCGCCGCCGAGAACACACAGCAATCCGAAATCTTGAAAGCGCAGGAAACTTAACACGACCTCGGGCTTGATCATCGTCGAGAGCGCGAGACCAAAGCCGAAGATCACACCGGTAACCAACACCGCGACCAAGGATTTTGGATTCATCACAGACCTCCAAAATATAAGACAAGATGTGCGGTGAGGATGGCGGTGGTTAGAAACGTCACCACCGCGAGCAACGAGGGTATCTGCAGTGAGGCGAGACCACAGATGCCATGACCCGAGGTGCAGCCATTACTCATCCGCGCACCGAAGCCTCCGATGAGGCCGCCGATCAGTAGTTGCCACCATTGCACCTGCGTATGCACGGCTTCGCCATGGCCCAAGGTGTTTGCCCACAGCCAGGCACCTAGGGTTAATCCCAGCGCCAACACCAGGCGCCATTGGCGAGAACTAGTGAAGCGTTGCTCGTGAAAGTACGTCAGTTTTGAAAAGTACGACCACGTGGAGCTAAATACGGTGCTCATGCCGGTGACGAGTCCCGTCGTCACAAACGCCAGACTTACTGCGGTCCCAATGAGGATCCCACCGACCAGGTAGTGGGCAATGCCATTCGGAAAAAAGGTTTCCAGCATAGGGTTTGCTCCGCTCTGCGCTAACGCATCTTAAAGCGTATGGGAACCGATTTAGGGCCCGATACAAATTCCGATTCAATAATTTTGCCGTCGCCCGCCATCTCTACCGCTTCGAGTTGTGGCAGGAGCGCCTCCCACAGTGCGCGCATTTCGAGACGCGCTAGGTGTTGACCCAAGCAGACATGCGCGCCATGGCCGAAGCCGACATGGCGATTAGGATTGCGATCGAGTCGAAATTCAAACGGTGCGTCAAAGACGGCGTCGTCTCGATTCCCCGAGGGATACGAGAGGTATAGCCGATCACCCTTGGCGATCTTCTCGCCGCTTAAGACGCAATCATCAGTCGCATGCCGAATAAATTGTTTGACCGGGGTGGTCCAGCGAATGGCTTCTTCGACGAACGTTGGCACTAACCCAATGTTGGCTTTTAGTTGCCGGAACAGCGCGGGATTCTCGGCCAGCATCCACATCGCCGTGGCCGTGGTATGCGACGTGGTGTCATGGCCCGCGGTCGACAATATTCCGTAATACGAGATCGCGGCGACGTGTTCCATTGGCTCACCATCGATTTTGGCATTCGCCACCAGCGATGCGATATCGTCGCGTGGCGCCGTGCGACGCTCGGCCATCAACGCGCTGTAGTACTCGTTGAATTCGTCAAAGACCATTTTCCAGGTGCGCGCTTGATGCGTGGGATCGAAAGGGTCCGTGCCTGGGCGCCGCAGATCGGGATCCGCCCAGCTGAAGAGCCATTGCGTGAGTCGTAGCATTTTAGGGTGGTCGGCGCGTGGTACCCCGATGAGATCAAGCACCACCCCGAGCGGATACGGCATCGCGACTTCACGCGCCCAGTCGATGGTGCCGCCCGTGCTTCGCAAAATT
>JAYUEZ010000276.1:0-5101 GCA_043738965.1 Gammaproteobacteria bacterium | reverse complement strand
ACATTCCAAATTGAGTAGCCGCGCCCGGGCGCTGGTATGGCAGCGCTGCAATCAAGGGCAATCGATCGTATTACTCGGCACGCGCTCCGCTGTGTGGACACCGCTCCCGAAACTAGCACTCATCGTCGTCGATGAAGAGCACGATGCGTCGTATAAACAGCAAGAGGGCTTACGTTATTCGGCGCGCGACGTCGCGGTGGTGCGCGCGCGATTGGCGAATATTCCGATCGTCTTGGGTTCCGCGACTCCATCGTTCGAATCAATGGCAAATTGTGCGCGGGGCAAATATTCTTACGTCGAATTGCCGGTGCGGGCCGGTAACGCGGCGCCGGCGAATTTCCAGGTGCTTGATATTCGCGGGTTGCCGTTAACCGGTGGCTTGAGTGAACCGCTGCGGGCTGCAATAACCGCCTGCGTCGCACGCGGTGAACAGGCGCTATTGTTTCTAAACCGTCGCGGTTACGCGCCGGTAGTGCTCTGTCACCGTTGTGGTTGGATTGCGAATTGCGAGCGGTGTGATGCGCGCTTGGTACTGCATCAGGCCGCTGGCCGCTTGCGCTGTCATCACTGCGGAACCGATCGACCGATTCACGCGTCGTTCCCGCAACATACCTGCGGAGATTTGAGTGACTACGTGGCGCTGGGCGTCGGTACCGAACAGATCGAAGAAGTATTCACCGAGATTTTTCCTAACTTTAGAATCTTGCGTATCGACAGCGACACCACCGCCCGCAAAGGCGAAATGGCCGCTGCCTTCGCCAAAATTAACGCGGGAGAAATCGACCTTTTGGTTGGCACGCAAATGGTCGCGAAGGGCCATGATTTCAACCGCGTTACGTTGGTTGGAATTATCGATGCCGACGGTCGGCTTTTCGCCAATGACTTTCGCGCCGAAGAACGCTTCGCTCAGCTCGTCCTGCAAGTTGCTGGGCGCGCCGGCCGCGCCGCGCTGCCCGGACGGGTGTTGATTCAGACGCATTTTCCGGATCACCCGATCTTCGCCTTCCTCAGCGACGGCCGCTATGCGGAGTTCGTTAAATATGGATTGCACGAACGCGAATCCGCTGGCCTGCCGCCATCGCGCGTCCTGGCATTACTGCGCGCGGAAGCGACTGGTCGCGAGGTGCCACTCGAGTTTCTAAGCGCGGTGGTGGCACGCCTTCGCCCGCAACTGCCGCGCGGTGTAACCCTCCACGGGCCAATCCCCGCGGCGATGGAGAAGCGCGTCGGAAAATTTCGCGCGAATGTCCTCATCTCTGCCCGCGAGCCTAAAAGCTTGAGTGCGAGCCTTGAACACGTGCTAGAAATCATTCCGAAACTGCCTGGCGCCTCGAAAGTTAAATGGAGCTTGGATGTGGATGCGCAGGATACGTTTTGAACAATTGGATGGACAGGAAAGTGGAACGATTACCGTGGAGCGTGGATGACGAAGTCAGAACAAGGCTTTTCGACACCTAGTGAAGCCGCGTATGCTACCTCGCTGTCCGACAAATTTAGATGCTTAAGCATTCCCCTTGAAAGACCACCTCGCTACCTTAGTTTCGGATGCGGTAACCGAGCTCGCGGCGAGCGGCACGCTCGCGCTGCCGACGCCGTTACCGGCGGTGACGATCGAACCGTGTAAAAATCCTTCGCACGGCGACTTCAGCACCAATATCGCGATGCTATTGGCAAAACCCTGCCGGCTGCCGCCCGTCGCGATAGCGCAATTAATCGCAGGCAAGCTGAGCGCTGACTCGTCGCTTAAGCAAGTGACAGTCGCACCACCAGGATTCATCAATTTTCGTCTGCAGCAGTCGGCCTTGTTCGGCGTCGTGAGGGAAATCCTGCAAGATCCGGCGGCCTGTGGGCAAAGCACGCTTGGGGCCCGACGTAAGATTCAAATCGAGTTCGTTTCGGCTAATCCCACCGGGCCGTTACACGTTGGCCACGGACGCGGTGCGGCCTATGGCGCGGCGTTGGTAAACCTGTTGCGCGCCGCCGGCTACGATGTCACGGCGGAATACTATGTCAACGATGCTGGCCGCCAGATGGACATCTTGGCGCTCAGCGTGTGGCTGCGGTATTTAGAGCATCTGAACGTAAGCATTGCGCTCCCGGATAATGCCTATCGCGGTGAGTATGTAAAAGTACTCGCCACTGCGCTTGCCGAGCGCGATGGCACGCGCTACTTGCCCACTAGCTACGCACCGCCCGCGTTATCCGATCCGGCTACGGCCGAGGCGTACCTAGACACCTTCATCACCTATTGCCAGCAACAACTCGGAGACGCGCTATACCGGGCATTGCACGCCTTTGGCTGCGACAGCATCCTTAACGGTATTAACGAGGATCTGAGATATTTCGGGGTGGAGTTCGACAACTGGTATTCAGAGCGCTCGTTGAGCGAACGTGATCTGCTGACCAAAGCGGTCGCGAAGCTCGCTAACCGCGGGTTTATCTATGCCAAGGATGGCGCGCAATGGTTTCGATCTAGCGACTTTGGCGATGAAAAAGATCGAGTCGTGGTCCGCGACAATGGTCAACCCACTTACTTCGCATCCGACATTGCCTACCATGCGGACAAATTCGCGCGGGGCTTCGAGCACGTCATCAATATCTGGGGCGCCGATCATCATGGCTATATTCCGCGCGTGAAAGCCGCGCTATCCGCGCTCAACGAGGATCCGAATCGGCTTGAGATCTTGTTAGTGCAATTCGCGAGTCTCTATCGTGCAGGTCAAAAGGTTCAAATGTCGACGCGCTCGGGGGAGTTCGTGACCTTGCGCGAACTCGTCGATGAAGTTGGAGTAGATGCCGCCCGCTTCTTCTATACCAGTCGTCGTTCGGATCAACACTTGGATTTCGATCTCGATCTGGCCAAAGCGCAAAGCCAAGATAACCCGGTGTATTACTTGCAGTACGCGCACGCCCGGATCTGCAGCGTGTTTCGGCAGTTGACGCAACTTGGTGGAAATTTCGATCAAGCAGGCGGAATCGCCGCGTTGCATCGGCTCGGCGAAGCTAAGGAGATCGCCGTCGTCGCGACGCTTGGTCGCTACGCGGAGACGGTCGCGCACGCCGCCACGCAACGCGAACCGCATGCGCTGGCCAACTACTTGCGTGAGCTCGCGACCGACTATCACGCTTTTTATAACCAACACAAGATCATTGTCGATGACGAGCCGCTGCGACAGGCGCGCCTAGCCCTCTGTGGTGCCGCGCGCGTGGTGCTCGCGGATGGGCTAAAAATGCTCGGTGTATCAGCACCGCAGGAGATGTAATGGCCCGCGACTATAAAAATGCAAACAAGCGGGGCGCCAACACCGAGCGTCCGCCCGGCAGTTGGGCTTCTTTCTTTACCGGTCTTGCGGTCGGCCTGGTGGTGGCGGTGCTTGCTTATTATTTGGGGGGCTTCGCGCAACCTCGCGGAACCGCCACCCGGACTGACTCCACGGTCGCTCCAGTCAATGACGTCGCGCGACCCACGGCACCTGAAGCGCCGACCAGCGGTCAGGGAAACGCGGCAGTAGGCGTCCCCGCGCCGAAATTCGATTTCTACAAAATTTTGCCCGAAATTGAGGTAAAAGTTCCGGAATCAGAGCCTGCGGCGGCGCCTACGAACGAGGCGCCCACGAACGAGTCGATAGGCGGCGCTACCAAACCCAACGGCGCCTACATGCTGCAGGTGGGATCGTTCCAACGCTTTGAAGAAGCTGATCAAGCCAAGGCGCAACTCGCCTTGCAAGGTGTGCATGCTTCAATCCAACGAGTTGTCATCAATGGTCAGGACGCGTGGTACCGCGTCCACATCGGACCCTATGCGGCACTCGCGGCCGCGCAGGCTATGCGTAGTCGCCTAACCCAGATCGGGATGAACGCCATCATGTTACGCCTGGGTGGGAACGAGCAGCCTTGACGCGTCTACGACCGCGCGCCGTCTCAAAAATCAAGGTACGTGACGGGGTCGTGCAGTTGGAGCGGGTGATGGGAATCGAACCCACACTCTCAGCTTGGGAAGCTGATGTTCTACCATTGAACTACACCCGCGGTGGGGAGTGCATTCTAATTAAGAGTCACGCTTTCCGCGACCTAACCCTGCAGCCATCCACGCCAGCGCGCGGACATCCCAGCGCAGACCGGCCGGCATCCCGCTAGCTACGACCGACGAATCTCGCGTCGCGATGATGCGAAAAGTGCTTGCCGGAACACGGTATTCGCGTGTCAGCGCTCGCCTCATGCCGCCGGAATGGCATATAGTTAGCGCCCAACGACCAGCGCCATTCGCCGTCGCGCAAACCAACGAAACCTAAGATGCCCGAACGCGCTCATACTGTTGTAGTTGTGGATGATAGCGCCGCCGTCCGCATATTTTTCGAGAAAGTCGCGACCGCCATCGACGTTGAACTCAAGACCTATCCGTCCGCGGTGGCCGCGTTGGAGTACTTGGCCACCCAACAACCATCGCTACTGTTTCTTGACATCATCATGCCCGACAAAGATGGTCTGACTTTTTTGCAAGAGCTGCGGCGGCTACCGCTTCATCAAAACACCACGACCATCGTGATAAGTTCCAAGGATTACGCGCAAGACCGGAACACCGCGCGCCAACTCGGGGTCGTCGAGTTCGTCGCCAAACCGATGACCACGCGCGTAATCGAGGACTTAATCGTAAAATACACCGGCGCCAGGCTTCGCGCCGCCGATACGCGATCATGAGTGCGAATTATTTACGGTTTTGGGGTGTTCGCGGCTCGTATGCCGCGCCGCATAAAACCCATTTGAAGGTTGGCGGAAATACCTCCTGTGTCGAATTGCGTGCGGGTGATTACTTATTGATATGCGATGGCGGGACCGGGATCATTCCGCTCGGCGAAGCCTTGATGAGCGCACGCGACATGCCGGAAACGTTGGTGGTGTTTACTCATTATCACTGGGATCATATTTGTGGCTTACCGTTTTTCCAGCCAGCGTTTTCGTCGCACTGGAAAATTAAATTCTTCGGGCCGGGTGAAAGCGCCAGTGAAATCGAACAACGGCTTTCGGATCAAATGAAGGCGCCGTATTTCCCCGTTGAAATCGGCACGTGGGCGGCCGATATCGAATATCAAGCACCAGTGGC